>JAXDCR010000263.1:0-9855 GCA_034677845.1 Bacteroidales bacterium
GTAAGCTCAATTTCGGACACACCTTCGCGCACACTATCGAGAAACTGACCGGCATGCGGCATGGAGAAGCCGTGGCGGTGGGGATGGTCCTGGCAACGGGATTGTCAGAGGGGATGGGACTGCTGGCCGCTGAGGAAGGGGAAAGGATCCGGAAGCTCATCGGGGCAATGGGACTGCCACACAGCATCAACCTTGATCACGGCGAAGTATTGCGGACCATGAAAAGAGACAAAAAGCGCGAAGGGGATGACATCAACCTGGTGCTGCTGGATAAGATAGGACATGCCGTCACCAGGCGAATTTCATATACCGAACTTGAAAAATTATTGTATGATCTGCATCAGTATTAAAGAAAACAATTTCGAAAAATGCCTTTCACTGGTTGAAAAGGCAGAAATGGCAGAGATAAGGCTTGACCTCACAGGCTTTTCCGTTGAACAGGTCAGCAGGGTGTTCTCTTCCCGAAAAAAAATGATTGCCACCTGCAGGCCGGGGAAACTGGATGACAGGCAGCGGGGTGATCTGCTAAAAGCTGCCATCGGAGCAGGGGCTTCATTTGTTGACCTGGAATACGAGGCCAGTGCCGCCTACAGGGAGGAACTGATGGACTATGCCCGGCATAAGGAGTGTGAGGTGATCATCTCCTACCATAACTTTGAATTTACCCCGGAGATACCGGAGCTGGAGAACATCATGTACAATTGTTTCAAAGCCGGGGCCGACGTGGCCAAAATCGCCACCATGATCAGGATGAACAGGGACAATTCAAAGATACTTTCCCTTTACCATCTGCCGGGCAGGCTGGTGGCCATCGGGATGGGAGAGCTCGGTAAGATAAGCCGTATCGTGGCTCCTTTCCTGGGCGCTGAATTCACCTACGCAGCACCTGACGGGGAAGAGGCTGTGGCACCGGGACAAATGGGCTATTCCAGCCTGAACAACTTTATTATGGAAATACAAAAAATTTAAACAATCAGCTGCATGAAGATACTGATCACCGGCATTGGCAAGATGGGCTCCTGGCTTGTCGAGTCACTTTGTCTCGATTACCAGGTTGCTGCATATGATTGCGACCATAAACGCCTGCGCTACCTTTTTAAAACCGATAAACTGATATCACACGAGGAAATCAGGGCCTTTGATCCGGATATGGTCATCAATGCCGTCAATCTTGAAAGGACCGTGCAAGTATTTGATGAGATCCTTCCCCTGATAAGGGAAGACTGTATCCTGGCCGACATAACTTCTGTCAAAAACGGGTTGAAGGATTATTATTTCAAAAAAGGGCACCGTTTCGTTTCGACACATCCCATGTTCGGTCCCACTTTTGCCAACGTGAAGGATCTGGCGGGACAGAGCGCCATCATCATAAAAGAATCCGATGAAGAAGGCAAGGCTTTCTTCCGTAAGTTTTACGGCAGCTTTAAGCTGAACATTTTTGATTACACATTCGTGGAACATGACAAGACAATTGCTTACTCCCTTGCCATACCTTTTGCATCAACAATGGTCTTTGCCGCCTGCATGGTGAAACAGGAGGCACCGGGCACCACTTTCAAGAAACATCTTGAAATTGCCAAAGGCCTGTTTAACGAGGATGATTACCTGCTTTCCGAAATATTGTTCAGTCCCTTTGTCCACGAACAGCTTGAGCGCATTGAGGACCGGCTGAGCTACCTGCGCGAAATAGTCAGGCTTAAAGACAGTGACAAAATGCACCGGTTCCTGGCTTCGATCCGGAAGAACGTCTGAAGTCTGATCTGTTCGGATTCCAAGCCATAACCTTCACGGCTGCCTCACCTGTTTGCCGTAAAATGCCATTACTGCAGCCAGATTTATAAGGAATTGACTTAGCTCTGACGTCAGCTGCAAAAGTGGATCATACTACCTGCAGTTTTCAAGTATGTATTTGACAGCCTGTGAATCTCCCAACCGGCGGGCCTTTTCAAAATCGCTGCAGGCAGATTCAGCGTCACCCGATGCCAGTCTTGCCTGTCCCAGGTAGCGGTATGTTTCCCCGTCATCCGGATCCAGGTCGAGCGACATGGTCAGATCCCGGATGGCATACCCGTATGTGCGGGTCATCAGGTAAGTCTTTCCCCTTGCCTTGTAATAGGCTGCATTGTCAGGGTCAGCCTTCAGGATGAGGTTAAAAAAGTCAAGCGCCTGTATGTATTTGCCTTGCCGGAAGCTGTATTCACCGCTGAGGAAAAGCGACGGCAGGTCACCGGGAAAGTATTTCAGGTAGGTCTGCAGGTCTCTCGCTGCCAGATCATAAGAACCTGACGCCGCATAGGCTTCTGCCCTTCCCGTGTAGGCATCGAAGTATCCGGGATCTGCTGCAAGCACCCTGTTGAAATCACTGATGGCATCCTTGTATCTCCCGGCTTTACAATAGGCAAAGCCACGGGCGGCCAGATATTCGCCGTTGTTCCTGTCTGCCTGTATGGCGGCGCTGAAGTCCGCAATGGCTGCCGCATAATTTCCTGCTTTCACATTCAGTTTGCCGCGTGCGTTCAGCAGCGATGCGTTTCCCGGCTTCTCCGCAATGCCCCTGTCAACCAGGGCAAAGGCATCGGCAGTATTGCCCCTGCCTGAATAATATGCCACTTCGGACAGCAGCTTCTCATCCTGGCTGTACCATTCCTGCTCCCACAAGTCATACCAGCCATCTGTGTACTGCAACCTGTCGAAAGCATCATCCTTACGGATCAGGCTTTCAGTTTCGTGTAGCGGTGAGGCTAGGTGCTTTCTGAGGAAGGAAAGGGACTGCTCAAAAGATCCCAGACATGCATACGTCCGGGCCAGCCAAAGGTCCCCCACCCCGGGTTGTAACTCGCCGGCCGCAAGGAAATCACTGAGGGCCCTCTCATACTGTCGCATCCGGTAAAAAGCTTCTCCCCGCTTCATATAGCAGGAAGTCCGGTCAACAGCACCGGTAAGTGCGGATGTAAGATACCCTTCCGCCTGATCATAGTTTCCCTGGCGGAGCGCCGCCGCACCCATCAGGTAGAGCTCAGAGGCATCCTGTGCATGCAACTTCCCCACCGGCACCAAGGCCATAATGAAGACGGCAAGTAACAATAACTGCACGTTTTTATAAAGCAGACGCACCTTATTTTGTTGATTCGCCGGCATAACCTTCAGCATACAGATGAATGAATCCCACCAGACTTCTGACTTCAATACCCGAAATACGCGGTTCATAAACGTCGCAGATATAATAATACACTCCGCTGGGAACCCTGTCGTTCGTGTTTTTATACCGGCCGTCCCACCGGATATCCGGGTCAGTCGTCTCAAAAACGAGCTGTCCGTAACGGTTGTATATTTTCATATCCACCGTCTTGATCCCGTCGCTGCGGTTCCTGGCCAGGTATATGTCGTTTATGTTGTCGTCATTGGGGGTGAACACGTTGGGTAACTCATATTCAATGCACTCGTCCACACAAACCTTCACCGAAAAGTCGCTTTCGTTGCCGAAGGAATCCACCGCGGCCACTGCGTAACAGCCCGCCAGCCGCAAGCCTTCTTCCGGCTGGTGATAGTAAACCGTATCGGCGGCCGGGGAGGTTGACGTCAGTGAATCGAGCGGCGACTGTGTATCGGCAGCGTAATATACATTGTAACGCACCACATCATTGGCACAGCTGTTGTTGGGGTTTGTCCACACCAGCTTGTTTACGAAGCTGTCACACAGGGAGATCACCCTCAGAAAAGGAGGGCACGGTGCCGTCGTGTCAATGGGCGTGCCGGAAGCAAGATGCGAGAAATTTCTATTGCTGTAAATGACATTGTCAATAGGTCTCCAGCCGCTGCTCCTTGCCTGGTATATATATGTCATCCCGTTTTTAAGTCCCCCGTCAACAAATGCATTCCCATAGGCAATGCCCACCGAGTCAAAGCCCATCGAGCTGTTCATCCGGTAAATAACATAGCTGTCATTGATCCAGGGGGTTTTTTTCCTGAATTCAAGGGTGAGCTGGTTGTCCCCCGGGGTAACCGTCATGTAAAGCGATGAGGCGATCTCACTTTCGCCCTGTCTTATTTCAAACCGGTTGCCGGGGGTGTTGTTGAACATGCTGACAGAATAGTAATACGGGAATATGGTTGTATTCAGGACATCAGTGTATGTGGTATCGCTGAGGTCTGCCGTCAGCACCGAATCCACAGGAGTGAAGGTGGCGGGATCCGGGGACAGGGAACGGGAGATCCTGAAAACATAGGGACCGGGCGCACCTGACAGGTCGGCAGCATGAGGTTTTGCCCAGGAAAGGAAAATCGTTCCTGCAACAGCATCAACCTTTGTGACACTGACGTTCAGCAAGGCCGGGAATCCGGGCACCAGGGAGGTGCAGACCTCGGAAGAAGCCATGCTCTCATCCCCGTCGGCATAGTAGGCCGTGACCCGGTAACAGTATTCAACCCCCTGAACCAGGCCCTCCCCGTTGTTGTCATCATAGAAGACCGTGTCGCTGCGCCCCTTGACCGTGGCTATCTTGACATATCCAGATTCAGACGGCAGGCCGGTTTCACAGCTGTCGGGCGTGTACGCATACGAACCCTCCCTTCGGTAAATATAATATCCGCTCACCGGTCCGCATCTGCTCTGGTTCCACACCAGGTCAATCTCAGTACTTGTCGGCGATGCCTGCAGGTTCTCCGGTGCAGGGGCAAGTACCCTGATATTGAAATTGTCAATGTCAACCAGGGATACTTCCCTGTTGTTGTCCTCGCTTTTCAGGATCACCTGGTAGGGCTGCTTCCTGATATGGTTGCATGTGGTCTGCCAGGTGAACCGGGTGGTTGCAAAATCCTTCCCCCTTGTAATTGTAGTATAGGTGGCGGCATTTGCCGAAAGGGCCAAAGGTCCCCCGGTGAAAAGCTGTTTCACCGAATCGCCGTCCTGATCCCTTGTGGTGACCTGGAAGTCGATCAGCGTACCTGCCACTACACAGTAATCCCTCAAAGGGGGATTGTCAGGAGGATTGTTGTCTGAATCGAACACGTCGATCTGCATATCCCTCACAATGTTGCCGATCTTGACGCCTTTGCGCCATTCCTCAACGTTGATGGCGACATTGTATTTGCCGGTGTCCACCGGCGTGAACCATACCAGATCGCCTGTCACCGCATCGACATAAATTGTGTCACTGGCACTGGGAAGGGCGTAATCGGCAATCGGCTTGCCGTCCTGTCCCGTGCATACCGTCAGCTTGTACGAAAGGCTGTCGCCGTCCGGATCATAGGCAGCCGGATTGTGGATGAAAATGTGTCCCCTGGCTGCCCGGTCGATAGGGTAGTTCAGCAGTCTCGGGGTGCTGTTGGCACCGAGGTCGGGACTAATAATGAATGTTGTTTTGATTGAAAAGATCACATTCACCGAGTTGGGGATGTTCTGTATCCCGTAGTTCCGGTTGGGATCCTGCATCATGATCTCATAAATGCCGGGGCCCGGAAAGGTGTGCGTTGCCCTGTAGATATTATGGTAGTAATAATTAGGCAGGGTGGTCCTTTCCACAAGCGGTGCAATGGAATAGGTGTTGTCACCCCACTCTACGGTGAGCTGCGACCGGTTGGCGGCACTTTGTGTATAGGTGAAGGTAGTAATGGTAACCTCATAGGTATACCCGGAAAGCTGTTTGAAAGTGATCTCCCCTGCCCTGTTGTGCGTGGCATGAACATAAGCGGCATGGCCAGCTATCAGCAATATAAGCAGAAGCGATTTTTTCATCAGCCAACAGTCAGTGAGTATCGCGACAGGTGACTCAGATTTATCATATCTTTCTGATTTTGAATGGCATTCCACGGAATATTATGCATGATAAAAAGCTTGCACTTTCCCCTGACAAGATGCCTTTGCCGGTACATGACATTCCGACAATATGCTTGATCCTGACACTCCGCAACATGATTGTTCATGATATAACATAGATCTGTTCATGGCATTCTGCCCCTGTCGGTTCCTGACACTCCGATATATTATTGTTCAAGATATTTAACATAGGCGTGTTCATGAATTCCGCAAAAGTCTGTCCCTTTCAATCCTTACGACACCTGACCATGGTATTCCGCACCTGCTCGTCCATGAGAATCACGCTGGGTTTCCCCATGCAATTCGAGCAGGATTTTCCTGACACTCAGCATAGGTTCATCCGTGACTTTCCGCACATTTACGGATCTGACCGGTAAATTTAGCAATTCTCGACATATGCCGGGTGAGTTGCCGCATAAATTGGGCCAAATACTTTACTTGAAGACGGGGAAAAACATGAATTACCGAAAATACGCGACACTGTGCCCTCCTGATGATATTACCGTGTTGCACGAGATCATGACAGATTTTATAATACATTGCTACAGGAGCTGCCAAACGGGATGGGGGCTCCCGGACCTGCTGCAGTATGATTCTGTCGCATTGATCAATGCTATCATTAAAATTGTCAAATACCTGTATGAAATTCTGTTTGAATACTTACCTTTACACCTGTTCCATTTATAGGTTATGGAAAAATAGCCTTGTGTTGCTCTCAAATCTAGCCGTTATGCAAAAAAGAATCTTCATGGTTTTGGTTCTCCTGCCCATGTTCCTCTGCCTTCATGGTCAGCCCGCTAATATTGACTACGGGATCCGACTTCAGGGAAGCTATAACGGACCCGGACAGGTGCCTTTCTGGTTTCGGTCCATGCAGTCCGGCAGTGTTGCACCGGAGGGATTGTCGTTGGGATTGACAGGATTTGCCCTGAAGGACTATGATCCTGACAGGGAAAGGAAGGTGGACTGGGGTTTCGGTGCGGAGACAAGGCTTAACCTGGGAAAACCATCTGATATCCTGCTTATTGAAGGATTCGGAAAACTGAAATACTCAATTTTTGAAATAAGGGCAGGACGCGACAAAAGTATGACGGGATTGTGCGATTCCACGCTGAGCTCAGGATCCTGGTCTGTCTCAGGCAACACGCTGGGAATACCCAAGGTTGAGGTCGCGGTGCCTGAGTTCTTTGTGCTTCCTGTATTTGGAAAGCTGTTTGCCTTCAAGGGCAATGTAATGCACGGGTGGCTTGGCAGGACCTATGATCCCTATGAAAACCCGCTTGAGGAAAAAGCTTACCTGCACCAGCTGTCGTTTTACGGACGGTTCGGCAAACCGGACTGGAGAATTAAACTGTTTGGCGGTTTTAACCACCAGGTGGTATGGGGAAGCGAGGACAGCATCATGGGTGAGGATTTTGAATTGTCACCTTTGCATACATATCTCTATGTCGCTACCGGAAAAGTATATAATAACGGCAGCATCCGTGAAACACGCATCGGTAACCACCTGGGTTCCATTGATGTTGGCCTTAGCTTCGACTGGAATGACCTGCGGCTGTTTGTTTACCGGCAGTTCATTTATGATGCCGGGGCGCTGTATTACCTGGCCAACCTGAGGGATGGACTGAACGGACTGGGATTTGCCAACCTGAAAGGTTCAGAACGCACCGTCACCTGGAAAAAAGTGATTGTTGAATTTCTTTACACGAAGAACCAGGCCGGTGAAACCTGGTCCCCTTTCACAACCTCTCCCTATGAGAATTATTATAACAACAGCTATTACAGGCAGGGATGGTCCTATAGGAGAGCTCCCATCGGAAATCCGTTCATCACTCCCGCCAGCGCGGTTAAAGAAGGTTTCCCTTCCTCCGGAAGTTACTTTATCAACAACAGGGTCATGGCTCTTTATCTGGGTCTTGAAGGATCAATCCGCCAGTGGGATCTGATTACCCGGCTTTCTTACTCAAAAAATTACGGCACCTATCTCACAAGTGCCACCAGCAAAATCTGGGACGATGGTGTCAACCCAGACCCTTCACGGATATTCCCGGTGACAGGTCAGTTCTCCGCCCTTCTGAAAACCAGCACTTTGCTAAAGAACGGATTGCAGCTGGGATTCGATGCCGCATGTGATATCGGGGGACTGTATGAGGATACATTTGGCATTCAGATAAGTCTGTCCAGGACATTTTAGTCAAAAAGTGAAGCAACTATAGGAATTATTTGCTGCATGGTATGTTTGAAATAAGGGTTTGTATGCGGTTCTTCCTTCCATTTTACTATAAATAAAGCCGTAATAATTACCTTATTCGTATTATCGTACATCATCTGAAAACATTCTTATTTAACCCGTGTTCCTGTTTTAAACCAATAGGTTGAGCGTTTCGATCATCTGCGGTATGGTGATTGCATAAGGTTCCGACATCACGTTGCGTTTCCCATAAATCACTCATTTCCATGCATTGCCTGCCAGTTGGTATGCACCGTAATAATCTCTTGGGAGATTACCACAGGATGATGGCGTTCTATTCTGAAAATTCTATGGTCACCTGCTGGTTGTTCTGGTCAAACGTAAAACCTTTTTCCTTACCGTTAACAGACAGGATGACCAGGTTGGTCTGGTCCTCGTACAAATCCAGCATAAGCTTGTTTGTCAGCAGGAACCTGGTTTGAACATCCTTAGGCCATTGCCCTCTAAAACGGAGCCAAATGGCATCTTCATTTTGTTCCTTGCCGGCAAACTCAAGCATTATTACTGAATTATCAGACAGTGACATTTGAAAAGCCCGTGAATAATAATTGCAGACAAGTTCCATCTCCTTTTTCGTCATGGAGGCGTTAGCATCCCGGCATATTTCTATCCCGTACAGGTGAAGGAAAAGCAGAGAGAAATCATCCATAAAAAATTTGCTGGAAACAATAAGCTCCCCCGTTTTCATGTCCATATCCAAACTTGTAATGGTGACATGCAGGGGATGAGTGGGCAAAAGCGTCAATGACAGTAATAATTTCAGGAACAACATATGCGCATATCAATAAATTTGTCAAGATATAACCTCATTAACAGGCAAAAACTTATTCAGTGCATATTCACCGTGATATATAATTCTTTAATCATTGTAATACTGACAATAGTCAATAAATGTATTATAAAAGCAAATTATGTGATAAATTTAACGTCTGACAATTTGTAAAAGTATCTAAGTCCGTTCAATGAAAATACTTGTAACCGGTACGGCAGGCTTTATTGGTTTTCATCTGGCTGAAAGGCTGATCCGTGAGGGGCATGAGGTAACGGGCATGGATAACATCAACGATTACTATGATGTGAATCTTAAATATGCCAGGTTAAAGGAAAGCGGTTTTATTCGGGACAACATTGAATACAACAAAATTATTGTCAGTTCCCGGCATTCATTATATCGGTTCATAAAAATGAATCTGGAGGACCGCCATAACCTTTTTGAACTCTTTAAGAATGAAAAGTTTGATGTCGTCTGCAATCTGGCTGCCCAGGCAGGTGTCCGGTACAGTCTTACAAACCCCTATGCCTATATTGACAGCAATATTGTGGGATTCGTCAATATTCTGGAAGCCTGCCGCCACAACAGTATAAAGCATCTGGTTTATGCAAGCAGTTCAAGTGTGTATGGTCTGAATGAGAGCATACCTTTTAGCGAAAAGGACAACGTTGACCATCCGGTAAGCTTGTATGCGGCCACCAAAAAGAGCAACGAACTGATGGCACATACATATAGTTACTTATTTGGATTGCCGACAACGGGACTTCGTTTCTTTACCGTTTACGGTCCCTGGGGTCGGCCTGACATGGCACTTTTTATTTTTACTAAAGCAATCCTGGAAGGAAAACCCATTCAGGTTTTCAATAACGGGGAAATGGAAAGGGATTTCACATACATTGACGACATTGTCGAAGGAATTTTCAGAATACTCACGGGCAGTCCGCCCAAGGGAAAATCATCCTGGGATGGACGGCGCCCTGATCCCTCCTCCTCTCCTGCCCCATATAAAATATTCAA
>JAXDCR010000264.1:0-14307 GCA_034677845.1 Bacteroidales bacterium
TTGTCCGGAATCCTGTTTGTTGCCGGTCTTTCAGCAAAAAAATAGTCGCATATATCCTTACCATAGCAGCCGGCTGAAGGAGGTTTATCCGGTGCGGGGACTGATTTCATGGCTATTTCGCGGCTCACCATCTTGTCAGGAAAATTCCCGCCGATCACGACCGGCACATTTCTGCCTCCTATATTTCTCACCCGGCGGGTTAACACATAGCTCCTCGTATATGGATCACCTGGAAACAAACTGATTTCAGGCAGTTTTTTATGTGAGCGTATGGTTTCAAGATGGCTGAGGATCTTTCTGGCAACAGGGATCTCGGCGACCGGGTCTTCAGAAAGAGAAACCCGGATTGTGTCTCCCAGACCGTCTGCCAGCAAAGCCCCGATGCCGGCTGCTGATTTGATCCTTCCATCCTCTCCTTCGCCGGCTTCCGTCACTCCAAGATGCAAAGGAAAATTCATGCCTTCATTTCTCATCCTGGCTGCGACAAGTCGTGTTGACTGCACCATAACCATCACGTTACTTGATTTCATGGATACGACAACCTGGTCAAACTTCTGTTCCCTGCATATGCGCAGCATTTCAAGAGCCGATTCAGCCATGCCGGCTGGAGTATCACCGTACAGGTCGAGAATCCGCTGTGACAGCGAACCATGGTTGACGCCAATGCGCAGGGCAGTTCCATGGATCTTGCACAGGGATAGCAATTTGATCAGATCGGCATTCCCTGTTTCATCGGCTGACATGGTATACCTGCCGAAATTTCCGGGATTGATGCGCACCTTGTCGGCCACCTCTGCTGCAAGCCAGGCTATTCGTGGATTGAAATGAACATCCGCAACAACTGGCGTCATGCAGTTTTTATTTCTTATCAGCTGCCTGATCTGCTTCAGGTTGTCTGCATCATTCAGAGAAGGCACCGTAAACCGCACATATTCAGCACCTGCGGACGCCAGACACAGGCATTGTCTGGCACTTGCCTCTATATCCCCGGTGGATGTGTTTGCCATGGACTGGATGCGGATTGGATTTCCGCCTCCGACCGGTATGCCGCCAATGTTTACTATACCGGTCTTTGATCTGTTGTAATTGGTCAGGTTGTCAGTGTATTGCAGGTCAGCCATCATATTCCCATTTGGCTCCCTCACGGGTATCCATAACCCTTATCCCTATATCGGCAAGTTGTTGCCGGATGCGGTCAGCAGAAATAAAATCTTTTTTTTCCCTTGCTTCCATTCGCATTTGAAGCAGGAGGCCAACGGCCTTATCCAGTAGCTGTCTTTCACCAACATCTTTCTTCTCACCCGGCGCAAGTCCTAATATTTCATAGACAAATGCATTCATCAAATTCTTCAGCATTCCCAGATCAGCGGCGCTGATTTTTTCCCTTCCTTCATGTATAGCGTTGATGAGCCTTATGGCCTCGAAAAGGTGGCCAAGCAGAACCGGGCAGTTCATATCATCGCCCATGGCCTCGAAAGCCTGCTTCTGCAGCGAGGCAATGCCGGCTGTCGTAATCTCCGAGGGAACAAGCTTTTCAAGAACCGACATACCCTTTAAAAGCCTGGTGAGGCCCTGTTCAGCAGCCATTAAGGCTTCGTTCGAAAAGTCAAGCGGACTTGAATAATGGGCCTGGAGCATGTAAAAACGGATCGTCATGGGAGAATATGCCTTTTCAAGCAAGGGATTGGTACCGTTAAACAACTCTTCCAGGGTGATGAAATTGTTTTTCGATTTGCTCATCTTCTGCCCGTTGATCGTGATCATGTTGTTATGAATCCAGTAACGAACGTGCTGGTTGCCGGTGGCTGCAACAGACTGGGCCATCTCGCATTCATGATGGGGAAATATTAGGTCCATTCCTCCGCCATGAATATCAAAACCTGATCCGAGGTATTTCAATCCCATAGCCGAACATTCAATGTGCCAGCCGGGAAAACCTTCGCCCCAGGGTGAAGGCCAGCGCATGATGTGTCCGGGACCTGCACTCTTCCAAAGAGCAAAGTCCAGTGAGCTTCTTTTTTCCTCCTGTCCGCTGAGCTCCCTCGTATTACTGAAAAGATCATCAAGATTGCGACCGGAAAGCCGTCCATAACCATAGATCCTGTCATACTTCTTAAGGTCGAAATATACGGAACCGTTTACCTCATATGCAAAACCTTTTTCAAGGATATCTTTAACCATCATCTGCTGTTCAATTATATGCGCCGATGCATGTGGTTCTATGCTGGGCGGAAGCACATTGAGCAGGTCCATGAAGTGGTGGTAACGGTTTGCATAGTACTGCACGACTTCCATGGGCTCCAGCTGCTCAATTCTGGCTTTCTTAATAACTTTATCCTCTCCCTCATTTGCATATTCCTCTTCAAGGTGTCCCACATCGGTAATGTTGCGCACGTACCTTACCTTGTACCCGAGGTACTTCAGGTAACGGAACAGTATGTCAAAGGTAATGGCCGGCCGTGCATGTCCCAAATGCGGATCACCATAGACAGTGGGACCGCAGACGTACATGCCCACATGGGGAGGATGAGCCGGTGCAAAAAGTTCCTTTTTCTGGGTGATTGTATTGTGTAAATATAACTCGTGTGTCATCTATTTGTCAGGTTTTTCTTTAAGCGGTTAAAGTTACGCAATCGGATCGTTCTTCACGATTATGCAGCCCAGTTTCTCAGGATGATCCCTGACCCATGTACCTGTTTTGAGTTTTCTTATCACCCAGAACATGATCAGGTCTCCGCTGGCCGCCCAGGTAAGCACAATACCAAATATCAACCACCCAGCTCTTCCAGTCATTATACCGAAAAAAGCAGGCAGCACCCCCAGTACCAAAGCCGGTAACAAGATACCGGCACGGTAGGCATTGACTTTTAAAGGTTCATTCCAGTGCGCATACGGGGCCATTTCTGTTTTCATGAATCCGAAGCGCAGCGAACGCAATCCTTTTCCGGTGAAAATCATCCATCCCAGACCGTGCAAAAGTTCATGCACCGGGATGCTGACCAGAAAGGCCAGGGAACCCCAAACAAGATAAGGTTTCAGGATCATGAACCGCAAGCCCCGGGCATCAGAACCAAAGAAGTACAGCAGGTCGGCAGTAAAAGGCCGAAACCAAACGATCAGGTAAGGAATCGAATACAACAGCAGGATGACAGGCAAAAGAATCCATGCCAGGCGATATACCCTGTCCATCGGAAGCACTATTTCACGGATTGTGCTATCGCCGTTCATCAGAGTTTATACTGACACCAATTCTTTTATTTCCGGTACCTTGGTACGTATGGCCTGCTCTATCCCTGCCTTAAGTGTCATCATGCTAAAGGGGCAACCATTGCAGGCGCCTGTCAGCCTGACTTTTACAGAAAAATCATCTGTCAGTTCGACAAATTCAACATCACCACCGTCTGCCTTGAGATAAGGTCTTACCATATCAATAGCTGCATTTATTCTTTCAACAATTGAGTCTTTCTGTTCTTTATCCATATTTTTAAATATTTATTATGAAGCGATTTCTTACTTCATTGTGATTTCAACAACACGTGTTGGATCCAGTTCAAGGTTTCTTTTAGTAACCTGTGCAACAAGTTTGTCAGCCAGTGATTTAAAAGCTTCACTGGCTGAACCCTTCTTAAGCACAATGGGTTCACCATTGTCGCTCCCCTCCCGGATTCCCTGTACAAGCGGTATTTGTCCCAGCAGCGGAATGCCTGTATCCTGTGCAAGTTTCAGGCATCCGTCCTTCCCAAATATATAATACCGGTTTTGCGGTAACTCTTCAGGCGTGAACCACGACATGTTTTCAACGAGTCCCAGTACAGGCACGTTCACCGTCGCATTCCTGAACATGTTGATGCCCTTGATGGCATCTGCCAATGCAACCGCCTGGGGAGTGGTGACTATGACTGCGCCCGTCACCGGAACACTCTGTACCAGGGTGAGGTGAATGTCACTGGTTCCGGGAGGAAGGTCCACAAACATATAATCAAGTTCCCCCCAGTCAGCATCCCCCAGTAGCTGCTGAAAAACGCCCGATGCCATTGGCCCTCTCCATATGGTTGCATCATTGGGATTGACAAAAAAACCTATCGACAGGGTACGGACTCCATACAGCTCAGCAGGTATGATCGTATTTTTTCCGTTTATCCGCTTTACATCAGGATGGATTGACTCAGCCTTCATCATCCTCGGAACTGACGGTCCGAAAATATCCGCATCAATGAGACCTGTCTTCCTTCCAGAGGACGCAAGGGCAACAGCAAGATTCACGGCTACAGTTGATTTGCCTACACCACCTTTACCGGATGCAATGGCTATGATATTCTTGACCTGTGGAAGATATTGTCGGTGTGGCTTTCCGGCAGGTCTGACCAGGTGGCGAATTCCGATGTTTACCTCAGTTTCCTTGCCGTAGTTTTCCTGCAACAGTTTGATGCATGCCTTTTTCAGGGATGATTTCATTGGATCATTGAAGCTGCCGAATTCCAAATCAAACTGGATTTTTCCGTTTTCAACTTTCAGATCCCTTACCAGGTCCATCTCAATAATATCTTTACCGCTTGCCGGATGGATAACCTGGTGTAGGATTTCAAAAATTTGATTTTCTGATAATTCCATTATATGCGCTTAATATTGTATTTATCAATGGTCAAAGATAACATACTTTGACCGTAACCAGGCAATTATTTAGAATAATTCTTTATAAGGATCCCAGAACAGCTTGTCAAACGCAACAACCTGATCGTTTTCAACCTTTATGCCTTCACTTTCAAGTAACTCCTGCATCAGTTTCTCATGCCTGAAATGGCATTTCCCGGTCAGCAGACCCTTTCTGTTCACAACCCTGTGTGCGGGAATGAAATCAGGTTGCCTGTGCGAGGCATTCATAGCCCAGCCTACCATGCGTGCAGCCTGAGGTGAACCGATAAAACGCGCAATAGCCCCATAAGTCGTCACCCGCCCGTAAGGGATCATACGGCTGACGGCGTAAACCCTGTCAAAGAAATCCAGGTTTTCATCCCTCAGGTGGCTCTGTAATTGTTTTTTCATTTGGCAGTTCGAAACATATATAATGGATTTTCATTCCTTTTTCTATAAACTGCTGTTCATAATATGTCCTTATTGCCAGTATGGGATTCGTCAATGGCGCTTTGTAAAGGTCATCATAACATTCCGTAACCTTCAAATTATTATGCCGGATCAATCGCAGTGTATAACCAAAAAGCAGGGCGCTGTCAGTCTTCAGGTGAACATTACCGTTGTTCCTGAGCAGTTTCTGGTATAGACCAAGGAATCTTGAAGAACTGAGTCTTTTATGTGCTTTCTTTGGCTGAGGATCAGGAAAAGTCAGCCAGATCTCCTCTGCCTCATCCCTTCCGAAAAAGGAACAGATAAGCTCAATATGGCTCCGGATAAAGGCAGCGTTGTTTATTCTCTCATGAAGGACCGTGCGGGCACCCTTCCAGATCCGGGATCCTTTAATGTCCATACCGATGTAATTACGAAAAGGGAATTCCCTTGCCAGCGTCACGGTGTATTCTCCCTTGCCGCAGCCCAGTTCAAGCACCAGAGGATGGTCGTTACGGAAAAAATCCTTATTCCACCTGCCTTTCAGCAAATGATCCTTTTGGAAAACCTCGCTGAAAGCGGGCTGAATCACATGGTCAAATGTTTTCAGCTCGGCAAATCGCCGGAGTTTGTTTTTGGGCATAGGATTGAGAGATTCAGGACGGTAAACTCAGGGATTCCTGCCGGTAATTTCAACCCGCAGACCCACATCACAGATATGCTGCAGATCTGTCACACGCATGGCCTGTTCGATATCAAAACTGTATATTCCCCGGTACGGAAACCGGATATTCTTTCTAAATGGATATTCCACCAGGAAAACACTGGCAGCTCCCTTGCCCAGCCAGTTTCCCATATCATCGGCCAGTATCAGCTCAACCGTATCCCTTTCAATGCTACCCGAGGGAGACTGTGTGGTCACAAAAAGATACAGGTTTGAAAATTCATACCTGGCCGTATGGCGGACTTCCAGCAAAATATTGTGAAAAAGACCCGTATCCGCAATGCTGACATCAAAGTGAATTAGGTTATCAACATTCCAGATGTCGCCCGGAACTTGCACAAATTGCTCAAAAACTTTTTGTTTGTCACAAGACAGAAAGACAGGCAATAACAGCAACAAAAGCCAGAGTCTCTGCATATTCAATATCTGCGATTATGGTGATGGTTCCTTTTATTCTTCTTCGAAGCCGGTTTGTCTTCATAATAGCTCAGATTGCTTTCATCCAGCGAATTCTCGTTCTGGTAATCAATGATGGGTGCAATATTGATGTTTTCAATACTTTCCAGCTTCTTTATCTTTTCTCCCTTTCTGTTCCTGGCCATGAAATCCCTGACCTGGTCAACCGAAAGGCAAATAATCTCAGATGGTGCATCTTTCTTGTAAGAATACCACATAAGTCGTTTGAAGACATCTGTCTTCTGATGATAAACGAGTCCCTGTTCTGTTTCCAGCGGTATTGAGATATCCGGAAAATCTTTCTGCGCATCCAGGTAAGAGGCCAGCTCATAATTCAGACAGCATTTAAGCTTGCTGCACTGTCCGGCAAGCTTCTGAGGGTTGAGCGACATTTCCTGATACCTTGCCGAGTTGGTGGTTACCGAAATGAAGTTAGTGATCCATGTGGTGCAGCAAAGCTCGCGTCCGCAGGAACCAATTCCCCCGATGCGCCCGGCTTCCTGTCGTGCCCCTATCTGTTTCATTTCGATCCTTACCCTGAGCTGTTCTGCAAGCACCTTGATGAGCTCCCTGAAATCGACCCTGTCATCAGCAATATAATAAAAGATGGCCTTGGTTCCGTCACCCTGGTACTCAACATCCCCGATTTTCATTTCAAGCTTCAGATCAGCGGCAATTTTTCGTGAACGAATCATGGTTGAAAATTCCCTGGCCATGGACTCCTTCCATTTTTCAATGTCGGTCTGTTTGGCTTTCCTGTATATCTTTTTGAATTCTGTAGTTTCAACCGGGATATTGTGCTTTCTAAGCTGCGCCTGGGCAAGTACGCCAGTAAGTGAAACAATACCAATGTCATGACCGGGTGAGGATTCAACTGCCACAATATCGCCTTTACGAAGCTTAAGGTTGTTTGTATTTTTATAAAAACCCTTGCGTGTGTTCTTGAACCTGACCTCCACAATGTCACAATGATGATAGGTCTCCGGTATACCATCAAGCCAGTTGAAAGTATCCAGTTTATTCCCCCCCGTGTCAAGGCAATAGGCCGAATCCGAGGAGTCTTTGATCATTTTGCTGCAGCCCCGTCCGTTAAAGCCGTTTTCCATCCGTCTTTGAATTCAGCACAAAAGTAAATAAAATTGTCTGATTAACGACCTGTAAGGATGGCATCCCTGTCAGGCAGACTTATCGCCCAACCTGCCATGTGAGCTCGTAATCCCAGTTTGACCTCAGTTCCAGCGTCCTTTCCAATGAATACACCGGTTCAGGTTGCTGGCGTTTCAGATAATGGCCTGTATCCCATTTTCTGTTGCCATTGCGGTCATAAAAGGCATTGATCATATATTTTCCTGGTTCCAGGTAGTCAAAAAGTATCTGCCCGCTTTCAGTGGAATAATGACTTCGAATAATCTGGTTTTTTTCATCCAGTAACCGGATGAACAGCGGAAAGCTTTCTCCCTGCAACGTAAGAAGTAATCTTCCATGATAATTCTCCGGCCGGATGCCAAAACTGATCTCCAGTGAATCATTGACTGTTCCGTAAATATCCATGACTGAGGCCGGGAGCAGAAGCAGTGCGTACTTTGAATCCTCATCCCATGCTGCCGACAGAGAAAATTGTCTTAAATTGTAACTGTCTCTTTGAACTTCTATAGCCTGTTCCACCCTTAATGTATCCTGAATCAGGAACAGCCTGAACCGTTCAGGCTCTATTTGCGAAATGGGCTTGTCGGCCGTTACATATATGGAAGCGTTCGAACTCATCATCCCGCCATTCTTTATGGAAACAAGGAGATTAAGTCCCGCTTCCGGGGATGACTGCCCTGATTGTTCCGTCCTTCTTCTGGTGGCAGCTGAGGAGCGAAGAGGACGATAAATCAGGGTCACCGTATCTGCACCTGTTTTGAATTGCTCAAGAGAATCAGTGGTGGTGTAAGCCAGTCCAAGAATGAGTGTATCTCTTTTAATTACAGAGGTATCGGTGATCCAGCCGTTCAGGCTGTCCAGATCCTCCGAATATTCCTCCATAAGCCAGCTGCCGGAGGGAGTGAAATTAAGGGGACTGATTCTAATAGAATCATAGAGCGGCCGGGTGAAGCTAAAAAACAGCTTTTCGCGCAAGGGACGATCTCTCTGGTTCAGGAAAACTTTGCCTGTTTCTTCATTGAAGTATTCCATATTCAGGTTCACTGAATGAAGCATAGTGCCCAACGGCTGCAGAGTGTCATTGACCTTTACCGTGTCAGTAAAGAAATTGACAGACCTGACAGTAAGGGGACTGACCACAACAAGGGTGTCAAGAAAGCCAATGGCATCTGTAACCGGATCATAACGCAGGTCGCCGTCAGTATCCTTGAGAACAATGATGGTGAAAGTGTCAGGGTGAATATTATTGACTGAAAAAAGCCCGTTATCATTTACCTTGCCAATATACCTGGGTCTTTCAAGTAAGGGCAGAGAATCACCAGGTTTATCGTAAAGCATAATGAAGACATCTTCATCCTTTGCCGGTGGTTTCCGGTTTACTGCTGATACAGCCTTGCCAGTGACAGACAGGGAATCTACATAAGTTCCGGTTGAAAATACGTAATCAAAATTCAAGATTGCATTTCCTTCATTTATATCAGCAATGCTGTTGCCAAAATTAAAAGTATAGGTTGTGGCCGGAAGAAGTTTGCTGTCCATGTCAATGATAACTGTTTTGTTCCTGACGGTCACTGACGGGTTCTTTTCAATGGGAGGAGATACTAAAAACTGATCCTGCAAATTCCTCAACTGAATGAATTCATTAAATGTGATCTCAATACGGTTTGCGTTGAAGTTGACAGACCTGTTTTCCGGTTTGCTGACCACCATTACCGGAGGAGCAGTGTCCTTGGGTCCCCCGGTTGGTGAACCCACCTTTGCACAGCCCATACATAACAAAAAGGATACAATAAGTAACGAAACCGTGCCTTTCCAGCCAGTGCTTTCCGGATACCAAATCGCTGACATACGCATTTTGCCTGTCAGATATTTGCTGTATGGCACCTGCATCATCTTCAATGCATGGCTCCAGTTCCTGCAACTGCTGCCAGACAAAGCTTCCTTGTGCAAGGATCCATTGTTTTTTCTGACGATTAACAACTTGTATAATTTCGATCGCCTATGCTCAGGCCGGCCTGCCGACCTCAGTGCCGAATGCCAGATTTATCAGGGCGGGCGCAACAGCAGCAAATATAAACAACAAAAGCTTTGCCTTCAAGGTAGTTTTATTAGATTTGTACTAAAATAATCACCCTCTTTATGTCACTTGACTATGTCATCTGGAATGCCAAACCTCAATTTCTGGATTTTGGAAATTTTGAAGTGAGGTATTACAGCCTCCTTTTTGCTCTGGGTTTCGTGGCTGGCTATATTATTTTATCCCGGATTTTTAAAAAAGATAAACAAGAACCTGAGCTTATCGATCATCTGACCGTTTACATGGTAATCAGCACAATCATCGGAGCCAGGCTGGGACATTGCCTGTTTTATGAATTTGACTATTACATTCAGCATCCCCTGGAGATCATCCTCCCCTGGCAGGGAAAGATAGGCGAGGATTTCAGGTTTACCGGTTACCAGGGTCTGGCCAGTCACGGAGCTGCCATTGGCATCCTTACAGGTATGTATCTTTTTGCACGAAAATTCAAGAAAAACTTCCTCTGGGTGATGGACATGGTGGTGCTGGTCACTGCCCTCGCCGGGGCAATGATCCGGACAGGAAACCTGATGAATTCCGAAATATACGGCAAGCCTACAGGAAACCATTCCGGTTTTGTGTTTATTCGCGACCTCACACGCCTGGTCAATGAGCAATATGGTTCTAACATAGAAAAAGTCTATTATAAGACCATTCCTCAGGCCAAAGTCAATGAAGACCAGAGCATTCCCCTGGAAATGCACGTACAGTTTGCCACCAGGGTCATGGATGAACAGCTGCCCCGTGAATTCGGCAGCAACATACTGCCTGATGACCTTAAGCGATATGATTTCGATAACAACGTCAGTGCACCGGCAGGCGATTCCCTGCAATATACACTGGAAAAAAAGAAGAGCTCCTTTCACCTCACCGCTGTCATTAACGGCCTGCCCAGACATCCTTCCCAGATTTATGAAGCAGTATGTTATCTTCTTACATTTTTCCTTCTGATTTTCATCTTTTACAGATATAAGGACCGTCTGAGGCCGGGATTTATTTTCGGTGTGTTCCTGATCATGATATTTCTTGCCCGTTTCTTTATCGAATTCATCAAAGAAAATCAGGAAGCCTTTGAAGACAACCTGTCGCTGAATATGGGCCAGCTGCTGAGCCTGCCATTTATCATTGGGGGCCTTGTTTTCATCTTTCTGAAATGGCCCGCAAAGAAAGCCATCCCTTAAAGCATGGACACTGATTCTCTTACCGGCGGCCATTATCATCCGAATCATGTCGCCAAGGAAAAAAGTCTCCTTGCTTCAACACTCCTTAATTTTTCGATCAGCCTTACGGAAGTGGCAGGTGGTTTACTGTCCGGCAGTCTCGCGCTGTTTTCTGATGCGTTGCATAATCTCGGAGACAGCTTTGCCATTTTCATCGCCTACATTGCAAGCCTGATCAGTAAAAGAGGTATAACAGACAGGAAAACCTTCGGATATAAACGCATTGAGATCCTGGCGGCTCTGTTCAATGCGGTGGTTCTCATCGTCATTATTGTATACCTGTTCATTGAAGCTTACCGACGGCTCTCCGACCCAATGCCCATCAAAGGAATGATCATGCTCCTCGTAGCCCTGGCCGGTCTGCTGGCTAACCTGGTTTCAGTATTTCTGCTCAGACATCATGCCAAAAAGGATATTAACGTAAAGGCAGCCTATCTGCACCTGGTGGGCGATACAATCTCCTCCCTGGTGGTTATTGTTTCTGCTATACTGATTCATTTCTTTAATCTTTACTGGATCGACCCGTTGGTCACTATTCTGCTGGGATTGTATCTTCTCAGGGAAACCTATTCAGTACTTCGTGAAACCGTTGACATTCTTATGCAGGGTACACCGGAGGGACTTGACCTGAGAAAGGTAAAAGAAGCTCTTGAGGCCATCCCCGGAATCAGGAACATCCACCATGTTCATGCCTGGAACCTGAACGACCGGGAAATACATTTTGAATGCCATGTCGACCTGATACAGGACATCCGGATCAGCGAGACCGATACAATCCTTGAACAGATCCGGCAGATTTTGCGCGAACGTTATCAAATTGCACATATTACAATCCAATATGGTTTTCATTGCTGTGATGACACAGCCATGCTGTCTTCGGGTACCCATTGAAAAAACCGGAATAAATTCCCGCGTTTAACCGGTGTTTTGTATATTTGTCTCTGTATATTTCATAAAACCTATCAACGAATGTATAAAGTAGTTCTGCTTCGGCATGGTGAAAGTACCTGGAACAAGGAAAACCGCTTTACTGGATGGACAGATGTTGACCTGTCAGAAAAAGGTATGGAAGAAGCACGCCAATCGGGCAAAATTATGAAGGAAGCCGGCTATGAATTTGATGTAGCCTACGTATCTGTATTGAAACGCGCACTGCGCACCTTGTGGCTTGCCCTTGAAGAAATGGACCAGCTGTGGATTCCATGGATTAAATCATGGCGGCTGAATGAACGCCATTACGGAGCCCTGCAGGGTTTAAACAAAGCTGAGACAGCTGCCCTGCATGGCGAAGATAAGGTCAAGATATGGAGACGCAGTTACGATGTTCCTCCGCCGCCGCTTGAAAAGTCAGATCCTCGATATCCCGGTAATCAGAAAGTTTACAAGGATCTGGATCCCCAGGATATCCCAACAACCGAATGTCTGAAAGACACCGTTGCACGCTTCCTGCCTTACTGGCACGAAACCATTGCCCCGGCCATAAAATCCGGCAAGAGGGTACTTATTGCAGCTCATGGAAATAGCTTGAGAGCCCTTGTAAAATACCTTGACGACATGTCAGATCAAGCTATCATAGAACTCAACATCCCTACAGGTGTTCCCCTTGTATATGAACTGGATGACAACCTCAAACCCATTCGCCATTATTATCTCGGTGATCCCGAGGCAATACAGAAAGCCATGGAGGCAGTGGCCAGCCAGGGCAAGGCAAAATAACAGCTGAAAGACCTTTATTGATGACTTTAAACGCCATCTGAAACGTGATGGCGTTTTTGCTATTTGGCAACCGGTACGACGAGGTTACCGTTTACCGATACAACCCGTTCATTCACCGATTTCTACTGATAAGTTGCATTTCACATGCTTAATTTTATATGTAAATTTAATCATCAGGAGGAAATCAAATGGAAACAAGACAATATGACCGGAGGTTATGGCTTGGATTGGGTCTTGTGCTGGTAGGCCTGGTCTTTCTGGCCGATAATTTCGGATGGATTGAATACAGTGTGAGACGGTACATCTTCCGGTGGGAGATGGTTCTTATGTTGCTTGGCATTATATTTATTCTCGGCCGTGGTCGTACGACAACAGGGATTATTCTGCTTGTTCTCGGAGGAGTGTTCTATTTAAGGGAATTCCTGGATCTGAACTTCAACTTCTGGCAGATTTTCTGGCCTTCACTGCTCATACTTTTCGGTGTGATGATCATTTTCCGGCATCAGCTTGACAAAGACGGAGAATACAGGACCATACTGAAGGGTGAAAACTACATCGACGAAATGGCCGTTTTCGGTGGAGGTGACCGGATCGTGACGTCTCAGGAATTTAAGGGGGGAAAGGTTACTGCCGTATTCGGCGGATTAAATTACAATATGCTGAAGGCAAAGCTTGCTCCCGGGAAAAACTACCTGGATGTACTGTGTATTTTCGGCGGAATGAAAATAGTGGTACCGGAGGACTGGGATATCAAGATCCAGGTGCTGTCATTCTTTGGAGGATTCAACGAGAAACAGCGGTATATCAGACCAGAAGCCGGCAAGGAAAAGACAACCCAGCTCATCATCAAAGGCACTGTTGTTTTCGGGGGAGGAGAAATCAAGCGTTTTCTGGATTAAGACAGATTGCGGTTAAATTACAACCTTTATGCAGAATCCTTTCCTTGGCAGCCAAAAATCAATTCTTGCCTATATGGCAGCATGGTCGCTGGCTGCTTTGTTTCACACGCTGCTTGTCACGCTGGCAACAAAACAGCCTGTCGGTATTATTCTAACAGAAGGGATCATTATCTGTCTGTTGTTTTCAGTGATAGGTCTCGGATTATGGTTCCCTGTTTTCTACGGCAGGCCTGAATATGAGAAACCGTTTCATTTTTTCCTGCGTCATCTGTTCGCGGGCTGTATCACTGTAACCATATGGATAAGCATACATTACCTTGTCATGTTCTCTCTTTTCGGTACCAATGCTTCTTATATGGCATATCTCCACCGGTCTATCATCTGGAAAGCGGGTATCGGAGCATTGTATTACTCCCTGACAATACTTGTTTATTACCTGATGATCTATATCAGGAACATGAATAAAAGCCTGATCAAGGAAGCCGAGCTTAAAACCCTGGTCCGCGAATCCGAACTGAACTCACTCAAGGCCCAGATCAATCCTCATTTTCTTTTTAACGCCTTGAATTCGGTAAGTTCCCTCACCATCGTCCATCCCGAAAAAGCACAGGAAATGATCATCAAACTTTCTGATTTTCTTCGATATTCAATTTCAAATAAGGAAGAAAAACTGACTTCCCTCCGAAATGAGCTTGAGAACGTAAACCGCTATCTCGACATTGAAAAGGTGCGTTTCGGAAAAAGGTTGATTGTCAGGCAATGGATTGGTGAATCGTGCCTCGATATGAAGTTGCCGGGACTGATACTGCAACCCCTGGTTGAAAATGCAGTTAAATACAGCATTTACGAAAATACAGGAGCATCGGTACTTGAAATTGAATGTAAAACACAGCAGAACCTGCTCATAATAATTATTCGAAATGATTTCGATCCCGGTTTACCACAAAAAAAGGGAGAAGGAATGGGCCTTCAGAACATCAGGAATCGCCTGCATATTCAATATGACAG
>JAXDCR010000265.1:0-4383 GCA_034677845.1 Bacteroidales bacterium
GGAGGAACCTCAGGGATGTTTATGTGCTGAAGGATTAAGGCATCGCGGCAGGCCAGGTATACGAAGCCATAAGAAATTAAGAAATGAAGTAACATATTGATTAATCTAAAACGGAAGTTATGTTGAACATAGTTTTATTCGGACCTCCGGGCGCCGGCAAAGGAACGCAGGCAGCCCGGCTCATAGACCAGTACAATCTGATACACCTGTCTACCGGCGACATACTGCGGGGGGAACTGGCTGCAAAATCAAAGCTTGGCCTCGAAGCAAAAAAGTATATGGACAAGGGGGAGCTGGTGCCCGATGAAGTGGTTATCGGCATGATCGAGACAAAGCTTGATCAGCATAAGGGTGCCAGGGGTTTTATATTTGACGGCTTTCCCCGCACGACGGCACAGGCTGGTGCGCTTGACAGGCTGCTGTCGAGCAAGAAGACATCCATCACAATGATGCTGGCCCTGGAAGTTGAAAAACAGGAACTTATAAACCGGCTGCTGGGACGCGGCAAGGTTTCCGGTCGTGCCGATGATCAGGACATTTCGGTTATTGAAAACCGCATTGCGGTATATAACAGGGAAACGGCCCCCTTGATTGACTATTACAGCCGGCAGGGAAAATTCAAAGCCATCAACGGCATGGGATCCATTGATGATATTTTTAAAAGGCTCTGCAAAGCCATTGATGGATAAGCAGAAACAGGCATTCCGGACTGGAAAGGATGGCATCATGCCTATAGTTCATATAAATGCCCGAATCAAACTTCATTGATTATATAAAGATCTTCTGCCGGTCGGGAAGGGGCGGAAAGGGATCGGCACACCTGCACAGGGCCAAATTCATACCCAAGGGAGGCCCTGACGGGGGTGACGGCGGACAGGGAGGTCATGTGATCCTGAGAGGCAACAGTCATTTATGGACGCTGCTTCACCTGAGGTACCGCAAGCATATCTTTGCGGGCGACGGGGAAGACGGAATGAAGGACAACAAAACCGGCAGGGACGGTGAGGATGCCATTATTGAGGTGCCGCTGGGAACCATCGCCCGCAGCGCTGCTGACAATCAATTCCTTTTTGAAATCACCCGGCATGGGGAGCAACACATAATGGTCCGCGGCGGAAGAGGGGGACTCGGCAACACGCATTTCAAAAGTGCCACTAACCAGACGCCGAGATATGCGCAGCCGGGAGAACCGGCGGTGGAAGGGTGGTATATACTGGAACTCAAAATTTTGGCAGACGTGGGACTGGTGGGATTCCCCAATGCGGGGAAATCGACACTCCTGGCCGCCCTCTCTGCCGCAAGGCCCAGAATTGCAGATTATCCCTTTACGACCCTGGTGCCTCACCTTGGCATTGTCCGCTATAAAGACAACCTGTCTTTCGTGATCGCTGACATCCCGGGAATCATTGAAGGCGCACACGAGGGGAGGGGTCTTGGATTAAGGTTCCTGAGGCATATTGAACGGAATGCCATACTGTTGTTCATGATACCGGTCGACAGCAGGGATATTGCCAGGGAATACGGGATATTGCTCGGTGAGCTGCGTCAATACAATCCCGAGCTACTTGACAAAAAGCGGGTGCTTGCCATCACCAAGAGCGACCTGGCTGATGAGGAGCTGATGAGTGAAATGGAAGCCAGCCTGCCGCCAGTTCCGCATATCTTTATTTCCTCACATGCCAAACATAACCTGCACAAATTAAAAACAATGCTCTGGCAGGAGCTTAATGAGCACAACCTTGATTGAAACACTCAGACAGGCTGATGCAGACCTGCTGCTGTGGCTCAATGGTCATCACAGCAGCTTTTTCGACGACCTCATGTTCTTTATATCGGGAAAATGGGAATGGATTCCGCTGTATGCCGTTATCCTTGGATTCGTGATCTGGAAATACAGATGGAAATCGCTTTGGATTTTACTGGCAGTGGCCATACTCATTACCCTGAGCGACCAGATCGCAAATCTGCTCAAGGCATCAGTGAAACGGCCAAGGCCGTGCAAAGACCCCGAAATAGGACATCTGGTGCAGCTTGTCAACGATTACTGCAGCGGGGCCTATGGGTTTGTCTCAGGACACGCGTCCAATTCCTTTGCACTGGCGACCTTCATCTCCTCACTGTTCCGAAAGAGCTGGGTGACGGCTGGCATCTTCACCTGGGCAGTTTTGGTTTCCTACAGCCGCATATACCTTGGGGTTCACTATCCGGGAGATGTTGTTTGCGGAGCTTTGCTGGGAATAATCCTGGGATGGTTGGCCTCCAGGCTTCTGATCCGCATGCTTACCCGGACCCGGGAAGTTTCCTTTCGCTAAAATACCTGCCCCGAATCTGGTGATGCAGGATGCTGCATAACTGCGATCCTTATACCCTGAGCTTTCTTAGCTCTTCCTTCATCCGTTCGATGTCGGTGATCCACTCCTCTATGTCGTTTTCGTGTTCCAGCTCCTCGCCGAGAATTGTGGTCGCGATCTGGTGGGTCGTATGGTCCTTTCCGTTGGTGAAGTCGGCAATTTCCTTGTAACGCTGGATGGCGCAGCGTTCCCCTTTCAGGTTCTGATCCAGGATGACCTCAACGTAAGGATCAACCGGGGCATCATAGCCGCAGCGTCCCAGCTTCATCCAGTCCTGCGGGTGCAGCACCGGTGTTCCGCCCAGCTGGATGATCCTGTCGACGACCATAACGGCATGGTTCAGCTCCTGGGTTGCATGAAGCAGCAATTCAGGTTCGATCTCAGCACGCATGGGGCCTTCCATGAGCCTTGCCCCGATCCAGTACTGGTAATAGGCCAGCCACTCCTCCGACAAGGCTGCATTTAGCATTTCGATCAGTTTTTTTATGTCAAGATCAAGGATTTTGATTGCTTGTTTGCCCATATGTATTTGATTTAAGTGGATGAATTTTCTGCATCAAATTTACGGAAGTTTTTAAATAATATCCTTTTACCGGTACTGGATTTCCTGCCTGCCGCGGCAAGTCTGAAAATTCCTGATTTAATGACATCGGATCTCCGGTGGCCGCATCTCCTAATGGATCTAGTTTCACAGTGATTCTTCAGGCCCACCATGTACTTTTGTCCCCTCAAAATAAAAATGATTAAAAATTCTAATTATGAACAAAAGTTCATTATTTTTGTAAAAAAAATTAATGGCCAGGCCCAAACTACTGCGGAAGATGACCAACCCTCCACCCTTCAAGGGATTCAGACCATATGGCTATTTTGGTTCCGAAAAGGAGCCGGTATTGCTTAACCTCGAGGAGTTTGAATCCATCAGGCTGCTGGATTACGGGGGATTGTCACAGCAGGACGCTGCCGGGGTGATGAACGTGTCGAGGCCCACGGTGACCAGAATTTATGAAAGCGCCAGAAAAAAGGTTGCCACTGCCTTTGCAGAAAGCCGTAGCCTTGTTATTGAAGGAGGCAGGGTTTATTTTGACAAAAACTGGTACCATTGCCTGTATTGCCACAGCACTTTCAACCGGCCCGGAAATGAGGTACTCGTCGATAGCTGTCCCCTTTGCGGAAGGGACCAGGTCGAGCCTGCCCTGAATCTGTTTCTGGCACCGGCAGGTGACAAGGATAGGCAGCCAGTGGAAAATGCCAGATAATGAAAACAGCCATTGCATCGGAAGGTATGAAGGCGGAGGCTGCTGTATCCGGCAAATATGCCAGATGCAGCTGTTTTGCCATATTCGATGATTTGTCGGACCAGGTACAGTTTTTTGAAAATCCTTACAGGTCAGCTGAGGAGCATGCCGGTGAGACGGTATCCGCTTTTCTGGCCGGGAAAGGGGTTGAACGGATCATTGGCTATGAGTTCGGCATGAAAGCCAGAAAGGCCACTGAAATATACGGCATACAACTGGTGGTGCTGGGAAGGGACGACATGACAGTGGCTGAAGTGCTGGGCATGTTGCAGTCTTCTGGTCACAAAAGAAAGCAATGGTAAACCATCAAATATAAATAAACAATCATGAAAATAGCTATTCCAACAAGAGGCTCCAGAGTGGATGAACACTTCGGTCATTGCGAGACCTATACAATCGTTTCCGTTGATGACCGGAACCGTATAACCGGCTCCGAAAAACTTCCCTCGCCACAGGGATGCGGTTGCAAATCCGATATCGCAGCCATATTGAAGCAGAATGGCGTTAGCGTCATGCTGGCAGGTAACATGGGCGCCGGAGCGCTCAACGTGCTGAACATGCATGGCATTGAAGTTATCCGTGGATGTTCCGGGGATGTCACCACAGTCGCTGAAGATTTCCTTTCCGGCAAACTGATTGATTCCGGCCGTTAATGTGCGCATCACGAGCAACATCACAGCCGGCATGAACGCATGCATCAGTGCGGCAATGACAGGAACTGAAGCATATAAATCAAG
>JAXDCR010000266.1:0-7533 GCA_034677845.1 Bacteroidales bacterium
GAGCTAGTCTCCGGCTTCCATTTGAATCGAGATAAATTGTCTGAAATCCGTGCTTAGCAAGGAATGTCCTAATTGTAAAAGGTGAAAAGTTCACTGGATGTACATATCTAAGAAAATAATGATCAAGGGATTTGAATGGCTTAAGAATATTAGGTACTTCAATAAATAAATATCCATTATCTGTTAAAAGTTTTCGACATTTTGAAATTGCACTGTTAATGTCATAGAAATGTTCCAGAACATGGATCATTACAATCATGCCAAATTTTTGATCGCCAAAATCATGTGCTTCAAAGAAATCATCAATAATATTAAGTTCATATACAGCCTTTGCATTTGAAGAATTTGAACCCGGTTCAATACCAATGGCATTCGGATACCTTTCTGCCAAATAGTATAAAAGTCTACCACTTCCTGAGCCAATCTCCAATATGTCTGAACTTCTATCCGGAAGATAATCGTTGATTATTCCTATAATTTTTCTTATATCTGATGGAGTACTTTTTAGTGAAGGCGTAAAACTATCCTGATGAATATAGAAATCATTATAAGCCTCCAGGTAGAAACGGTTATAAAGTTCTTCCGTGGGAACGGGATTTGTGTATATTAACGAACATATTCTACATATTACGGTAGGAAGGTTTATGCCATCCTTCATCGTTTCCGATATGACAATGAAGTTATTATTTGCACAATTAGGACAAACTCTGTTAACAAGACTAATTGTCCATTTTGTTTTTATGCTCTTCGTAAGTGAAGTGGTTCTTAAAAACTGCATTTTATTCAACAAATGATATATTTACATAACCACAAGTACCGAATTGTATGTGACTGTAACAATAAATGTATTGATCTTGAATTAATTAAATGCTTTTCGCTTCAATAAGAGATACCTTGTTAAAATTGTTTTATGATTTTTTGTCATTATCTGCTTCGCGATGAAACTAAAGATATGCAGGAACTTTAATGAATTTATAATGACTTCCCAGACTTCTCCTTCTCATATTTATACCCATACCCGTAATAGTACGAATACCTGTAGGCGATGCTGCGCATGTCCATGTCGTTGATCAGCACGCTGAGGCCTTTGACTTCGTTGGCTTTGGCTTCTGTCAGGGTTGACTGCAACAGGTTCTTGATGGTCTTGCCGTGCCGCACGATCAGCAAGGTGGCGTCGGCCATCTGGGCTACCGCATAGCTGTCGGAAACCGTGCCGATGGGCGCGCTGTCTATGATAATGTAATCGTACAGTTTTTTCAGATCCCGGATCAGCTCTTTTGTCTTTTCCGAGGAGGCAAGCTCCGCCGGATTGGGCGGTATGGGCCCGGCGGTGATCAGGTGAAGGTTTGGGAATTCGGTGGTCTGGATAATCTCTTTCAGGCTGTGCTTTCCGATCAGATAAGTCGATACGCCGCTTTCGTTGCTCAGGTTGAAATCGCTGTACAGCTTGGGCTTTCTCAGGTCGAAGCCGACGATGACGCTCTTTTTGCCGCTTATGCTGTAGGCCGAGGCCAGGTTGATGGCGGTGAAGGTCTTGCCTTCGCCGGGCATGGACGAGGTGACAAGGATGACCGGCGAGCGGGTTTCCCTGATGAAGAACTGCAGCCGGGTGCGCAGGCTGCGGAAGGATTCGGCGACGCCCGACCCCGGTTCGCTGAGCACCACGGTCTGCTTTTCAAAATCGCTGTGCGGGATGTGCCCGGTGACCGGCAGGCTGGTGATCCTCCTGAGCTCATCCTCCGAGGTGACCTTGTTGTTGAAGAAGTCGGCAACCAGCAGCAAAGACACCGGCACACCCAGGCCAAGCATCAGGGCCATCAGGTAAACCCTCTGTGCCTTTGGCGCTATCTGCCCCTCTGACCTGGCCGGGTCAACCAGCTCGTTGTCGGGGGTGTTGGAGGCTTTCTGTATCTGCCCCTCCGCCCGCTTTTCAAGCAGAAAGGTGTACAGCTCGTCGTTCAGCTTGTATTTTCTTTCAAAGCCCAGCAGCTGCTGCTCCGTGACCGGCAGGCCGGCGGCTTCGGTGTTCAGCGTCCGTATCTGCTCGCTGTTCTCGCTTTGCGCGATCTGGTTGGCCTGTATAAGGTTCTTGAGGGTCTCACGGAGGCTCTGCTGGGTGTTTTTGATCTTGACGGACAGCTGAACCATGATTGGATTTCTTTCACTTGTCGGTCCGCTCAAATATTCTGTCTGCAGGGTGGCAAGCTCTTCGACAAGGCGGGTTAGCATGGGGTCGGTGATGCCCATCGTGGCAGGGGCCACAGGCGTTTCCTGCGTGGAGCCCTCGGCAAGGTATTTGGTCAGGTAATCATAATAGTTGGCTTCAAGGATCAGCCTCGCCTTTTCGTCTTCGAGCTTAACGGCCTGCTCGATGATCTGCGTACCCTGGGCGGAAATGTCCATGACCCGGTTGCGCGACCTGAAATCCTGGAGTTTGTTTTCCGTGATCATCAGCGAATCGGATATGCCGATCAGCTGCTCGTCAATGAACTCGATGACACGCGAGGCTTCCTGGTTCTTTTTTTCAAGACTGCTGTTAAGGAACTTCTCGATCAGCTTGTTCAGGAAATCCCTGTCTTTTTCTTTGTTGGTGCCTTCAAGGCTGAGCTTAACAATGGTGCCGTAATCGGAAGTGGTTTCCACGTTCAGCCTGCTCTGGTAGCTGGCGATCAGGCCTTCCCTGTCCTCGAACACGAAATGTATTTTCTGTCCCTTCAGCCTGTCGTTCCAGTTTTCGGGATGGGGCAGCACCGTGAATGAGCTGTTTTTGTAAGGTATTTTCGCGCCGAAATAGGCGACCACGGCAAAGTCGCTTTCCTCGACAGACAGTTTGAATGAGTTGTTGTCAAGGTATTCAAGCGCAAATTCGGTGTTGAGCGGCATGCTGCCTGAGTCGGGGATCACTGTGATGGGGTCGTTCGGATAGGTGGAGGAGGAACGTATCCGCCCTTTGTAGAAATAGTTAATGTCAAAAGGAAGCTCATCCAGGGCTTTGGAAACAAGGGTGTAGGACGAAAGTATCTGTATCTGGTTGTCGAGGATGTTGGAAACCGGCTGGAGGCCGAACCCCTCCAGCAGGCTTTCGGAACCGTAATAGGAGGCATAGGTTTCATCCTCGATCATCACGGTGGCGCTGACCCGGTACACCGGCAGCTTGTACCGCAGGTAAAGGTAGGCGCCGGCAAAGGCGATGGTGATGGCAAGCAGGATCAGGTACCAGTGCCCGAGGACCATGTACAGTATCCGGGTTAGGTTTATCTCGTCCTGCGGGGGGCTCTGGCGGTGTCTGACGGTTTCCTGGCTCATGGGTTGCTGCATGGTATGTGGTTTCGTTGGATGTTCAATGATTTTGTCCATAAAGGACGCTGCGGCGCCGTCTGTCAGGCTTACGCGCGCAAACGGGTCGCTTTCATTGTCCGGATGTGTTTTATCTGACATAATTGAGGATAAGAAGGAAGGTGGTGATGGTTGACAGCACGACGCTGAAAGGAAAGGCGTTCATCTTGAAGAACTTTCCTTTCATCGGCCGGGCATAGATCACGTCGTTGGGCATCACGTAGAAAAACTCGGAATCTATTATTGACCGTCTGGTGAGGTCGAATTCCCTGACGACGGTGCCACCGGGGGTGCGGCGGATGACCTGCACCCGGTGACGGTCGCTGTAATCGCCCATGTCGCCCGCCATGGCCAGCGCCTGGAAGATGTTCATCTGCTCCTTGTAGATCGGGTAGCGCCCGGGGTTGCTGACATCGCCCAGCAGGCTGACATAGTTGTTCACCAGGCTCACCGTGACGTCAAAATCGGTGATGAAGTCCGCCAGCGCCGCTTCAATGGTTGCCGAAATTTCAGGCAGCGTTTTGCCGGCCACCGGTATCTCGCCGATGAAGGGCATGCGTATGTTTCCGCTGGCCAGCACGGGGTACGAAATCAGGTTGGCGGACTGCTCGCTGGAGGCTATGGAAGTCACATTTTCAGACATCAGGTTGAACATCGAGGCCCACTTGGGCTCGGGGGTGATCACCCGAACAAACAGGTTGTCTGTCGGCTGCACCCGGTAAGCAGGATCCGTGACGGTTACGGTTGAGTCAGCTGCGGCGTCGCCACCCTGCAGGTAGGTGGTCTTGCGGTTGGTGACGCACGAGGTGACAAGGAACAACAAGGTTATGGAAAAACAAGAAACTGATATTGAACAATTTAATAATTTATTATTCATCTTTGTCATGCTCCGGTAAAAGTGCTAAATATAAGGTTTTTTCACGGCTCCGCCTCCTCGGTCACAGGTACCAAGCAGGCATTTTTTATTTTTGCCGGCAATTGTCTTGCTTCCCTGCCTGCCGGTGCAACAGGAAAGGTTTATTTTGAAGCCCTTCAGATCATGTTGGTCAGGATGTAGCCGGAACGCTCAGTGCTGCTTTGTCATTCCGGAACCATGCTCCGGGTCATATATGCTGTTTCTTCAGTGCCTTAATTCGGTTTGAAAACAAGTCCCATTTTAAAATTGATAAAACTGTCATGGGCATGATCCGACCCTCCGGACTGCACATGCAACCCTATGCCCAGCTGGGCGGCAAGCGACTCAGTGAAGGCATACCGCACGCCCAGGCCGGGATTGACGAACAGCCTGGAGTAACTGCCGAATTCCTTGAAGCTGATCAGTCCCCCCCCGTCTGCATAAAAATACGGCGCCAGCTCCTGGATCTCCCACACGAAACGGAAATCAAGGAACACGGGGAACAGCGTGCCTTCATTGTAAAAATACGCCCCGAGGCCCACCCCTCCCTGAAGCCTTTTGTCAACCATGTTGTTGCGGAAGCTGAGCTGGTAACCGTTTATGTTGGTGATGCCAAAATAAAACTTTGAATAGGGAATGTTGGTTTCCGCCAGACCGATGGCGCCGGTCAGCTCGGTGATGTTGATATACCCTGAATTGGGGTTGAAGACCAGCGACCGCTGCCCGTGCAGTTCCGCATCTGGAACAAGCAGGGCCAGGGTCAGCAGAAGTGTCAGCAGAAAACCGTTCAATGTTTTCATGTGTCGCGAAGGGTTAGGTTTAGTCAGTCAGTTTAGTTTATGCCGGTTTCAAAAATAATAAAAATGCAACGACGCGGCAAAAAAAATCAACCGGTTTTTACGCTGAAATTCTTGCCGTAATTGGAATTACATTGATAAATCATTGAATGACAAAAGCTAACGGTTATGACTTTTGTCAGTGCTGTTTATATGAAAGAAGAAATGATTACAGCATGTGGCATTTATTTCTTATTTTTGATCAGATAAACTTCTGTCATGAAGGACCTCCTTGCCGCGCGTATCAGGATGGGTGACGAACAGGCCTTCGAGCTGCTGTTCCACAAATACTATGTGCGCCTGTGCGGGTTTGTCGAAAAGTACCTCGACGACCCGGAGGAAGCGCGCGAAATCGCGCAGGAGGTGTTCGTGAGGGTGTGGCAGGAAAGGGACCGCATTGACCCCGACAACTGCCTGAAGGCCTATATGTTCGGCATAGGCCGCAACCTGAGCCTGAGCCGGCTGAGGCACCTCAGCGTCGAGTCTGCCTACACCCGCATCTACCGGCTGGTTTACCTCGACCGTGACGAGATCTCGGTTCACGACTCGCTGCTGGCAAAGGAGCTGGAAAACGGAGTGGCCGTCGCCCTGCGGAAACTGCCCCCCCGATGCCGGGAGATCTTCGAGCTGAGCCGCAACGAGGGTCTTAAGTTCAGGGAGATCGCTCAGACCCTGCGCATCTCCGTGAAGACCGTCGAGACCCAGATCTCCAGGGCGCTGCGCATCATACACCTCCACCTGGCGGAATACCTCGGCATGCTGCTTGCCGTGCTGCTGATGCATTTTTTTTAATATCCGCGTCAGGGTAAAACCATTCACGGGCGTATCAGCATTATCATCATGACAGATACTTCCGATGGATCACCGTGCGCTGCTCGCAAAGTTCTTCTCCAGGGAAATGTCACGGGAGGAGCTTATGGCCCTTCAGTCGTGGCTTGAACAGGATGCCGCCAACAGGCAGATCTTCGACCGCGAAAATGAACTGTGGCGGCAGACAGGCCACCGCACGCAGACGGAGCATTATGCCCCGGACCGGGCATGGGAAAGCCTGTCATCGCGACTGGGCATCGGCGATGGCGGCAGAAAAAAGACGGTGCTGATGGGCCGCGGAAGATACAGGATACTGGTGGGTGCCGCCTGTGCGGGCATCGTGCTGCTTTCAGGGGTGTTATGTGTATGGGCACTGAAATGGAAAGATATTAAAATCGGAACGGCAGCATCCACCACCGTATTCACAAAGGAAAGCGAAAGGTCGGGCATCATCCTGCCCGATTCAACCCTCATCTACCTGAATGCCCTCAGCAAACTTGAATACCCGGGCGATTTCAACAGGAAGGATCGCAGGGTCAGCCTCACCGGCGAGGCTTATTTCGACGTGCACACCGACCCCGGCAAGCCATTAACGGTGTGCGTCGACGACATGAGCATCGAGGCCACCGGAACCAAATTCAACGTGCTTTCATACAAGGATGAAAAGCGCGTGGAGGCCACCCTGGAGGAAGGCACCATCGTCATCACCATGGCGGGCAGGGAGCCGGTGCACCTGCAGGCCGGCGAACAGCTGGTGTATTACCGCAACTCAAAAGAGGTGCGGGTGAGGAAGGTGGCCCCCGACACCTACACTTCCTGGAAGGAAAACAGGATACGGTTTTACGACACCCCCATGGATGAGGTGCTGCTAAGGCTGGCCAAGGCCTACAACATTGACTTCAGGGTGGTGGGCAGCAACATTCTCGGGTACCTCTACACGGGCACTTTCATCGACGAATCCATCGAGGAGATCATGGACATGCTGTCGAAGGTGAGTCCCATCACCTACCAGATCAACTACCGCAACAACCTGATCACCCAGACCTACCAGAAACCGCAGATCATCATTAGAAGCAGAAAACCATAGAACCCAAACACCCTATAAACAGATGCATTCTAACCCCTTATTGTAACCCTGACTGAAAAACCCTGTGCCTATGTAACAAAACCGTCGCTGAACCATCCTTAACAAGAAAGCAGGAAGGCTCTGGCAAGCCCTCCTGCTGCATTCAACCCGCAGTCAAAAGGAGTTTGACTGCTTCTGATTTGTCGTGGAATAACCAAATCATGCAAAACTATGAAAAAATGCAGGTTTCCTCCAAATAGTTTGCCATTTAAAAATGATCTGGTTAAAATCATACGGATTATGAAACTGACCACCCTGCTGCTGGTCCTGGCATGTGTCACCGGCTTTGCCGGCAGCACATACTCGCAGAATGCGGTGGTGAAGCTCGACATGAAGGATGCCACCCTTCAGTCGGTGCTTGATGCCATCGAGGATCAGAGCGATTATTATTTCCTGTACAGCTCGGGAATGATTGATGTCAGCCGGAAGGTCGATGTTCACGCCGAGGACCGGAAGATAAGCGAGGTGCTTGACGAGCTGCTCGCCGGCACCGACATCCGCTACATGGTGAGCGGCAACCACATCCTGCT
>JAXDCR010000267.1:0-6044 GCA_034677845.1 Bacteroidales bacterium
AGGTGCCGTCAACGGCACCGGATATTTACAGGTTAAGACAGTGGTGCCGTTCCGAAGACCCTGCCGATGAAGTCAATATTGAAGAATACTGCTTTCAGTATGCGGAGAAATATGAACATTTCAATGACGGCTGGGTAAACCTTAGCGAGGTGCTTGACCTGCTTCCCGGTACTTTGTACTCGCCGGATACTCAGGTAAAAACGCGCCGCCTGATAGAGATGCAGGATGCATCTGCTTATTACTTCCTCATCATACGTGATTATGCCCTTGCGGGAAACATTTCACCGTTTGACCTTGTCAGGGAGGACATACGGAGCATTATCCTGAACAAGAGAAAGATCAGTATAATAAATGAGCTTGAATCAAGCATAGTGAACGATGGACAGAACCGGGGTTATTTTACAATTTATTGACGGTGTATGAAAAGTAAATTATTTTATGGCCTGCTGCTGACTTGCATGCCAGGATTATATGCGCAACCTTTGATTGTGGACGAAGTTGTGGCCGTCATCGGAGAAAGAAAAGTACTTTATTCCGATGTAGAGCAAAGTTATGTTCAAATGAAAGCTGAAGCTGAGGTTGATCAGAACACACGCTGTGAAATCCTTAAAGATCTTATGGTACAGAAACTTCTCGTACACCAGGCTGAAATTGACAGCGTGATTGTTTCAGAGTCGCAGGTCGAATCTGAGCTGGCCTCAAGGCTCCGTTATTTCATCAATGTGATCGGCTCTGAGCAGAAGCTGGAGGCATATTTTGGCAAGTCAATCATCGAGATCAAGGAGGATCTCAGGGATGATATAAGGGAGCAGATTACGGCCAGCACCATGAGAAACACAATAACCCAGGATATTTCAGTGACTCCTTCGGAAGTAAGGACTTATTTCAGAAATCTTCCCGAAGACAGCATTCCGTTCGTGGATGCTGAGGTAGAGTACAACCTGATCGCCCTTTATCCCAAAACCGGTGACGATGCCATTTTTGAGGCCCGTGAAAAACTGCTTGGACTGAGGGAAAGGATCCTGAACGGAGAAAGTTTTGCGGCCCTTGCCGTCATTTATTCTGAAGATGAAGGCTCCGCTTACAGGGGAGGTGATATCGGCTGGGCCAGCAGGGCTGACCTGGATGCAGAATATGCCAAGGCGGCCTTTGCGTTAAAAAAAGGCGCCATTTCCAAGATAGTCGAAAGTTCAATCGGCTACCATATAATCGAATGCATTGACCGCACCGATGAACGGGTGCAGACACGCCATATACTGATCAGGCCCAAAGTATCGGCTGAAGCCAGGTCAGAGGCCATCACCCGGCTTGACAGCATTGCAGGGCAGGTTCGTCTTGGAAATATCAAATTTGACGAGGCTGCCAGGCAATACAGTGAGGATGCTGATACAAAGGTAAACGGGGGACAGGCTATCAACCAGACAAGGGGAGGTGCCCGTTGGAGGATGGATGAATTCGGCCAGGAGGAAAGTGCAGTGATCCGAAACCTGAATGTCGGTGAGATTTCCGAACCCTATGAATCCACCGACGCCAAAGGAAAGATTGTTTACAAGGTCATCTGGCTGAAAAGCCGAAGCAATCCCCACCGGGCCAACCTGATGGATGATTACAGCATTTTTAAGGAAAAGGCCCTGACTGAAAAAAGAAACAGAATCATTAACGACTGGCTGGAAGAAAAGATAAAGACCACCTACATCAGAATTTCCGGTAACTTTAACACCTGCACGACAGAGCTCAGTGAATGGTTTAAAATCTGAGCCCTGGCAGGCTCCATCATGGATCTGTATGCCTGTTGCTTTGAATGACCGATTTGCAGTTATGACAGGATGGCTCCTGCTGACAGCGGGAACAGCCGCTTTGCAGGCGCAGATGCCGGAGAAGGTTGAATTCAACGCCAGAGTGGTGGACTATGATGCGAAAATCGCAGCGGGAGCATACCGCCTGATCGGCAATGTCATATTTACCCATGAAGGAGCGCTCATGATGTGCGACAGCGCTTATTTCTATTCTTCCACCAATTCACTGGATGCATTTAAAAATGTACACATTAACCAGGGAGATTCCTTGCACCTCTATGGTGAATATCTTCATTATGAAGGAAATACAAAGATGGCCAGGGTTAGAAGAAATGTAAGGCTGGAAGGCAGGAACACCACGCTTCGCACAGGTACCATTGACTTTGACCTGTCACGCAACATCGGCTACTATACAGACCATGCCGATATAGAAAGCGGTGAAAACCGGCTGAGCAGCCGTGAGGGTTATTATTATTCAGAAGAGGAAATTTACTTTTTCAGGGATTCTGTACAGCTGATCAATCCGGATTACACAATTCTTTCGGATACGCTGCAGTACCGCACAGGAAACAGCACAGCCTATTTTCTCGGACCGACTGAGATTATCAGCGACAGCAGCTATATATACTGCGAGAACGGATGGTACAATACTGAAACAGATCAGTCCATGCTTAAAACACGGGCCCTGGTCCGCAACAAAACCCAGACCGTGACAAGTGACAGCATGTATTATGAGAAGCAAAGCGGGTATGGTGAAGCCTATGGAAACACCAGGATTGAAGACACAGAGCAGAATATCGTCCTGACGGGAAACCTCGCCATCCTTCACCAGAACGAAGAAAGCGCCATGATCACGGGAGATGCGGTGCTTATCTTCATCACCGAAGGAGATTCCATATACGTGCATGCCGACACCCTCAGGTCAATGCAGGATTCTGCCGGGATCAGCCATATGAAAGCCTATTACGGGGTCAGGATGTTTAAGTCTAACTTTCAGGGGAAGTGCGATTCACTTTATTATTGCACATCTGATTCGATCCTGAGGCTGTACGGTGAACCGGTTCTCTGGTCCGGCATGAACCAGCTTTCATCTGAATACATAGAGGTGAGGACAAGGAACAGGAAGGTGAGCGAGCTGCATATGGAAGGGATAGCTTTGATTATCAACCAGGAAGACTCCTCAAAGTTTAACCAGATAAAGGGCAGGACAATGACCTGCTATTTCAGGGACAATGACCTTTACCGGATCGATGCGAAAGGTAACGGACAGACTGTTTACTATGCCAAGGATAAGGGTGAACTTGTTGGTGTCAACATAGCAGAAAGTTCTGATCTTACGATCCTGCTGGAGGACGATGAAATCGATCAGATTCGGTTCATGGTAAAACCGAATGCCATATTATATCCCCTTGGAAAAGCGCCGGAAGAAAGCCTTATACTCAAGGATTTTAAATGGGAAGAAGCCATCCGGCCCAAAGACAGGTACGATATTTTAAGGAAAAACTGATCAGCCGGTCTGTTTCAGGCAGGCTTAGTATTCATCCTCATTGAAGAAGAAATCATCCTTGCTGGGGTAGTCGGGCCACAGATCTTCAATGCTTTCGTAAATTTCACCTTCATCCTCAATCTCCTGCAGGTTTTCAATGACCTCCAGGGGAGCACCTGAACGTATGGCAAAATCAATCAGCTCTTCCTTGGTCGCCGGCCAGGGCGCATCTTCCAGTTTTGATGCCAGTTCCAGTGTCCAGTACATGTTCGCAAATGGTTTATGAAACGTTCAGTGAAAAATTGTGCAAATATAAATAAATATATAAAAACTACAATTTTTGATCCAGGAGGTTCTCATTTTTCCCATCATCATGTAACACTTTGCGGGACAGCACAAAAAGAAAGTCAGACAGGCGGTTCACATATTGAAGCACGGATTCCGGAACCGGGGATTCCCTGGCAAGTGATACGATCCTCCTTTCCGCCCTCCGGCAAACGGTTCGTGCAATATGGCACTGGGCTTCCGCGGCAGCCCTGCCCGGTATAACGAATGAACGGATGGGGGAGAGGTGTTCCTGCATCTGGTCAATGTACCATTCCAACTGTGCCAGCGCATCCTCGCCCATGCTCCGGGACAACTGTTCGTCCCCGGGGTCTTCAACCGCCAGCATCATCGTGCAGCCCATCAGGTTCTCCTGTATTCTCTCAAGAAGATGGCTGTATTCGCGTTGCCCTGCAAGCACATTCAGCATGCCTATGTGTGCTATCAGTTCATCAATGGTTCCGCAGGCTTCCAGACGGAGGTGATCCTTGGGCACCCTTCTTCCGCCTGCCAGCGAGGTCTGACCCTTGTCGCCGTCCCTTGTGTAAATCTTCATGGCATGTATATCAGGAAAAAATTCCGTATACCAGGAGCATATATAGATTACAGGCTACAGTTTGAAGGAAAAACCAGCCAGGAAGTTGAAACCCTGCGAGGGAAACTGATTCCAGATCGCATAACTTCTGTTCGTTATATTATACAGGTCAAGAAACAGAGTGAACACCCTGGACACATTGTACCTGGCTTTCAGGTTGACATCGGCATATGGATCCATCTTCTCCATGCGTTCCGGAAGTGCGATGTTCTGCATCCATCTGTCGCCCAGCACGCGGATGCTGGCATTGAATTCTGCCTTTTCCTTAAGCCTGAAAGATGCATCAAAGTTCAGGTCGTACTCTGGTTTGTGCCAGGGATGGACAATATCGAACATATTGTAATCGTAATAACTGCCTTCGGCTGAAAATTCAAGGGAGGCAGATGGCCTGACACTCAACTGACCATGGTATGTAACCAGGTCAACGTCGTTGTATTCCGCAATAAACTGGTTGTGTAACGGATTCAGTGTATCATTCACAAAGAAATGCATGTTTTTGTTAACCGAATAACTGACATCTGCATGGAAGCGTACCATATCGGTGATACTTCCCCTGATACCGCCATAAATATGCATCGTATTGCTGCCATTCAACAGTCTGAGCCCGGGTTTGATGAATCTGTTCTCTTCCATCACCATCCTGTAATTGTTGTTTGTCAGTCCCCCCGTTAGTCCCAAAAAAGGTACAAGCACGTCCTCAATTATAAGAATGTCCAGGTTCACCATCGGATAAAAATAGAAATTGGTGATATCGGAAATGTCAGCCACTGCCTGGAAGCCAAGGGTAAACTTCCAGTCATCATTCCGTTTGCTGACGCGGGGATTGATCCGTACCACCGTGTTGGAAGAGGTGTCAAGGGAGCTTGTCAGGCTGAAGTTATCAAATGCGAGATCCAAACCTGCCTGCATGCCGTAGATCTTTTTGTTAAAACTGGCATCAGCCATGATGCCGTCTTCCCTGTTCCTGTAATCATCTCTGAAATGCTCGTATGTCAGTGAGATCCGGTAACCAAGCCTTGACGAGTCTGCATGATGTGAGGCAAAGACCGCATCGGCGCCGAAGAGATAGGTGTTCAGCCGTATGCTGTCACGCTCAAGGACCGGTAATGAATCGGCAAAAAGAAATGTGTTATAACCGTAATGGTTGAATGCGTTATGCTCAAAGCGGAGATTCCCGGCAAGGGTTGAAGCATAGAAGAACTTCTTGCCATAAACGTTCAGGTTCTCGTCGATATATCCGGCCGGAACCTTGTGCTCGTTGGGAAGTGTTATTCTGCTGTTGGAGGATTTATGATACAGGTATAACCCTGCTACTCCGTCTTTTGAATGGAGGTTGCTGTAATTGAATTCCACAAGCGGGGTGAGATGGTTGCCCAACCCCACCTTGAGCCAGCTGTTGTATATCTTCGGAACTGATATGGCTACCATCCTGGCGGGTTTAATCGGATTCAGCTTCTGTTCCGTTAAAAATCGTTTAGGGGTAATTGTGTAGGTGAACTCCGGTGTGGTGACTCCTGCTTCTTCAAAAGAAGGCAGGAAGTTAACCTTTTCAGCATCGGAAAAGGTGGGTTCATAAGGTCTGACAACCAGCACCTCCTTGTTTATTTCCTGTGCGTCCGCGATGCCGGTGCGGATCGTCAGAAGGCAGAGGACGGCTGCGGTGAAAACCGCGAAATTCCTGCAAGGGTTTTTTATCATGGCAATTCTGTTTTGAAGAAAATCAACTGATCATGCATTCCCGGTGTCAACTATCCCTGATTGCGTTTATAATTCAACTTCAATTTCCTTTTCATCGGCCGGTTTGGCCACCTTCTCCTGCTTGTCGGCCAAGGCTTTTCGCTTG
>JAXDCR010000268.1:0-7232 GCA_034677845.1 Bacteroidales bacterium
ATCCTGAACAACGGGGTGGCAGAACCTTCGGCATTCGCCCGCTGGTCGAACGCCATGCAGGAGATCGCCGAAGGCACGAGGCTCGGCATTCCCATCCTCTTCAGCTCCGACCCACGCCACGGGGCCACCCTGGGGGGTCACCTCCGCGGCGACCAGTACTTCTCGCCCTGGCCTGGCATCGAAGGGCAGTACGGCCTGTCGGCCACGCGCGACACCGCCCTGGCACGGCGGTACGGTGAGGTGACCGCCGAGGAATACAGGGCGGTGGGCCTGCACATGATCCTCGGTCCCCAGATCGACGTGACGACCGAACCCCGCTGGGGCAGGAACGCCGGCTCCTTCTCCGAATCCGCGGAGCTGACGGCGGAAATGCTGGAAGCCTTCATGGACGGCGCCCAGGGCAAAGCCGCAGGACCTTCGAAGATACTTGTCATGCTCAAGCACTGGCCGGGCTCGGGACCCCACAAGGGCGGAACGGGGGACTGGCTCGTGTACCCGGGAGGCAACTTCGACTACCACATGATACCCTGGCAGTCCGGCATCGCCAAAGGCGCGCTGTCTGTGATGACCTACTACAGCGGCACCTATTTCGACACCCTTGGGGTGAGCTACTCGAAATACATGTGCACCGGCATTCTCCGTGAAAGACTTGGCTTCAGGGGAGCCATCTGCACCGACTGGCTGGTGATCAGCTCCAAGGGAGCCCTCCGCAACGACCTGATAGGCATTCCGCTGAAAGACCGCTATGAACTTTCCATCAACGCCGGAGTCGACCAGTTCGGGGCCGAGACGACACCCGAGCGGATCGTGGAACTGGTAAGGGAAGGAAGGATAAGCGAAGACCGCATCGACCGGTCTGCCGCACGCATACTGGAGTGGATGTTTGTATTGGGACTGTTCGAAGATCCCTATGTCGACCCCGAAGCGGCAGCCACGGTCGTGGGAAGCGAAAAGAACCGGCAGGACGGATACCGCGCCATGCTCGAATCCGTGGTGCTGCTGTCAGACAACAAGAAAATCCTGCCGTTCATTCCGCAGAACGGAAAACCTGACCTGTACGTCAGCGGCATCGACAGCGTGACGGCCGCCTCCTATGGCAACCTCGTCGCAAACCCTTCGCAGGCGGACCTGGCCATCCTCCAGGTTAGCGCCACGGGCCGCAACACCCCGGGCGAGATCCGGGGGGCAGGGGCCGAGGTCAGCATAGAATTCCCCCGGCAGACGATGGACATGATCCGCAGGGTGGCCGAAGCCGGCACTCCCCTGGCGGTGATCGTCAACGTGGGGGGATCGCTGGCCGTGCTGCCGGAAGAACTGTTCAGGACCGCCGGCGCCACACTGATGGCATTTGACGTTTCCGGCGCCGCCCTGCTCGACGTCATCTTCGGGAAACACAACCCCTCCGGCAGACTGCCCTTTGAGCTGCCCTCCTCCATGGAAGCCGTACGCAGCCAGTTGGAGGATGTGCCGTTTGACTCGAAGGATCCGCTGTTCCCTTACGGCTTCGGACTTTCCTATGACTAGCCCGGTATAGAGCGCGACGGTTTGAATCACCGGCAGCCGGAAACCACGTATCTCAACGGAACGAACAATTGTGTATATTTGTATGTTTTATGTTGAGTTCACCTCACTGAATGAAGAAACTGCTGAAACACATTCCCGCCTGGTGCATCGGCCTGGCAGCGCTGATTTACAATGCCCACGCCATCATACCGCACGACCATCATTTTGCTGATGCGGCATCGGGTATGGACACCGGGTGCCGGACCACGGAAAACAATAACGGGGATGAAGACAATGCCGGCCGCCGGACAGATGGCGGCCGCCACTTGCCCTTTCACCACTGCCATGCCTTCAACTACCTTGTCAGCGAAGAGGCCGACAGGCGGCTGCTGGCAGATGGCCATGGGGGTGTGGACTGCCAGGCGGGCCGGCTGGCTGAAATTCTCCCGGCCGTTCCCATAACGGCAGCCATTGCACGGATCCCTGATCAAAAGGAAGCGGCTTTCATTGCCATCTTCGTCACCCCGGCGCGCCTCAGGGCGCCCCCTGCCCTCGCCTGATCTTCCTTCCCGGAACCATTCCATGGTTGCGCCTGCTGTGCAATGGCAACCCGACTCAATCGCCCCATTGAACCGCCACATCGCAGCCGCTTATGCGCCCGCCCGAAATCCGGGTTTTGGCATACGGGTGACCGGGAAACGGAGGTCAGGTTCCGCCAGGGAACAGCCGCAGTACAGTTAATCATAAACAATTCAAGGCAATGATAGACAGAATCATATCATTCTCCATACGCAACAAGCTGATCATCGTCCTTCTCGTGCTGGCACTGGCGGGCTGGGGCAGCTGGTCGCTCGTCAGGCTTCCGGTGGACGCCATCCCCGACATCACGAACAACCAGGTGCAGGTGATTTCCATCGCCCCCTCGCTGGCGGTGCAGGAGGTCGAAAGTTTCATCACCGCCCCCATCGAGGTGGCGGTGGCCAACATACCCGACATCGTCGAGCTGCGGTCGATATCGCGACTGGGACTGTCGGTGGTCACCGTGGTGTTTGACGACAGGGTTGACATCTACTGGGCCCGCCAGCAGCTGACGGAAAGGCTGAAGGAGGCCGAGGAGGCGATACCGGAAGGGCTGGCGGAGATATCGCTGGCGCCGATATCGACGGGACTGGGCGAGATATACCAGTACAGGCTCACGGTGGAAAAGGGACTTGAGACACAGTATGGACCCATGGAGCTGAGGACGCTGCAGGACTGGGTGGTGCGCCGCGAGATGCTGGGAACGCCGGGTGTGGCCGACATTAACAGCTACGGGGGATTTGTAAGGCAGTATGAGGTGGCCGTGAACCCCGAGCGCCTCAGGTCGCTGAACCTGAGCCTCACCGACGTCTTCGACGCGCTGGAACGCAACAATGAGAACACCGGAAGCGCTTACATCGACAAGAATCCCACGGCGTATTTCATAAGGGGGGTGGGTCTGGTGACCTCGCTTGAGGATATCGGCAGGATCGTCGTTTCGTCAACCGCCTCGGGCATGCCGGTGCTGATCAGCGATATCGCCACCGTGCAATACGGCAGCGCCACCCGCTACGGCGCCTTTGTCGTCGACACCGCGGAAGCCGTCGGCGGCGTGGTGATGATGCTCAAGGGAGCCAACGCGCACCGGGTGATCGACCAGGTGGAGCAGCGCATCGCCTCCATTCAGGAGTCGCTGCCCCGGGGGGTCAGGATAGAACCTTACCTCAACCGCTCAGACCTGGTGGGCCGCGCCATCCGCACGGTATCGCGCAACCTGACCGAAGGGGCCCTCATCGTCGTTTTTATACTGGTGCTGATGCTGGGCAATATGAGGGCGGGCCTCATCGTGGCATCGGTCATACCCCTGTCAATGCTGTTTGCCGTATCGCTGATGCGCCTCCTGGGGGTGTCGGGCAACCTGATGAGCCTGGGGGCCATTGACTTCGGACTGATAGTCGACGGGGCGGTCATCATCGTCGAAAGCGCCGTGCACCGCATCGCGCAGGCTACCGGCATGGCGGCCGGCCGGACGGGGACCCCCGCGGCAGCGACCCGGATAATAAGCCGGCAGGAGATGGACGTCCATGTGCATGAGTCCGCCCGCAGAATGATGAACTCGGCCACCTTCGGGCAGATTATCATCCTCATCGTCTACCTGCCCGTCATGGCCCTGGTGGGCACCGAAGGCAAGATGTTCCGTCCCATGGCCCAGGTCGTCACCCTTGCCCTCACGGGTGCGGCCATCCTGTCGCTCACCTGGGTGCCCGTGGCTTCATCTCTGTTCCTCAGCAGGAAGGCAGACCACAGGCATAACTTCTCCGACAGGCTGATGGATGGCATCAGGAGGATCTTCGATCCCGCCATCGCTTTCGCGCTGCGCCGCAAGGTTCTGGTGTCGGTGTCCGCCATGGCGCTTTTCATTCTCAGCCTCTTCGTGTTCAGTAACCTCGGGGGCGAGTTCATCCCCCAGCTGGAGGAAGGCGACCTGGCAGCCGGCGTCATGACCCTGCAGGGCGGATCGCTGACCAACACCGTCGGCCAGGTCATCAAGGCCAACAGGATATTGCTGGAGAACTTCCCCGAAGTGACGCATGCGGTGTGCAAGATCGGGGCTGCGGAGATACCGACGGACCCCACGCCCATGGAAACGGGAGATTATATCATCACCCTGAAGGACAAGGACGAGTGGACCTCCGCATCGACACGCGAGGAGCTCGTGGCGCTGATGGAGGAAAAACTCATCACCCTGGCAGGTGTCAAATTTGAGTTCCAGCAGCCCATACAGATGCGTTTCAACGAGCTGCTGTCAGGCTCCAGGCAGGATGTGGCCATCAAGATATTCGGCGACGACCTCTCCGAGCTGGCGGCAAAGGCTGCCGAAGTAGAGGCCATGATCACCGGCATCGCCGGCGTGCAGGACATAAATGTGGAAAAAGTGACGGGACTGGCGCAGGTGCAGGTGGAATATGACAGGGACAGGCTGGCTCAGTACGGCCTTTCGGTGAAGGATGTCAACGCGGTGCTCCGCGCCGCCTTTGCCGGCAGCCAGGCCGGCGTGGTGTACGAAGGAGAGAGGCGTTCGGCTCTGGTTGTCAGGCTGGACAGCGACTACCGGCAAAACCTGGAGGACATCAACGGATTGAACCTTGAGACCGCCGGCGGGCAAATGGTGCCCCTGGAGCAGGTTGCCGCCATACGCGTCACCTCGGGTCCCGCCCAGGTGTCGCGCGAGAATGCAAGCCGCCGCATAACGGTGGGCTTTAACGTGAGGGGCCGCGACATGCAAAGCGTCGTCAGTGAGGTGAGCGATGCCGTTGGCACCGGACTGCAACTGCCCGTCGGATATTACGTCTCTTACGGAGGGGAGTTCAGGAACCTGGAGGCGGCACAGAAAAGGCTGACGGTGGCAGTGCCGGTGGCGCTGGCGCTGATCTTCGTGCTGCTGTTTTTCACCTTCGGGTCTGTCAGGCAGGCGCTCCTTATATTCACCGCCGTGCCCATGTCGGCCATAGGGGGAATCCTTGCCCTGTGGGCCCGCGGCATGAACTTTTCCATATCGGCGGGAGTGGGATTCATAGCCCTGTTCGGCGTGTCGGTGCTCAACGGCATCGTGCTGATCGCCGAATTCAACCGGCTGGAAAAGGAAGGGATCGCCGACATTAAGGAAAGGGTGATCAGGGGTCTCCATGCAAGGCTCCGTCCCGTCATCATGACAGCTGCAGTGGCGTCCCTGGGCTTCCTGCCCATGGCCCTGTCGACATCGGCCGGCGCCGAGGTGCAGAGGCCGCTGGCAACGGTGGTGATAGGGGGTCTGGTGACAGCCACCATCCTGACCCTTGTCATCCTGCCGGTTTTTTACATCTTTTTTTCCCCGAAGAGCCACGGCCATGCATCTGCCGGGAACGGCACCTGGCCCCGGCGCCCCCTGAAAGGAACATCGCAAATCATTAACCAATAATCAACCAACCATGAACAAAACCGCTTCCGGCGGTAAAAACACCTCCGCCGGCCAAACCGCTTCCTGCGGCAGAACGACGATCGCGCTGCTGCTGCTTGTGCTGCCGATGACCCGTGTTCCTGACACCAGGGCACAGGAACCGGTAAGGATGAACCTGACCGAGGCCATTCAGACCGCCCTTGACAGCAATCTTTCCGTCAGGTCGGCCGCCCTGTCTGTGGAGGCAGGAAGGGCGCTGAAGGCCGCCTCCGCGGACCTTCCCAAAACAGACTTCGAAGGGGAGTACGGACAGTTCAACTCCTACACGAAGGACAACGGCATCACGGTATCGCAGACCCTTTCCTTCCCGACAGTGTACATTAAACAGTACCGGCTGGCCGATGCCGCCCTGCAAAGCAGCCGCTGGCAGTTCAGCGGGGCACAGGTCGACATTGCCACGCAGGTCAAACAGCTGTACTGGCAGTACGTGTACCTCGCATCCAGGAAAGACCTGCTCGTGTACAAAGACAGCCTGTATGAGGGCGTGATGAGGGCGGCGGAACTCAGGGCCGCAACCGGCGAGACTAACCGGCTTGAAATGATAAGCGCACGCTCCCAGAGCCTCGAAATACGCAACCAGCTGAACCAGGCCGCAGCGGATATGGCCATCTGCAGCAGAAAGCTGGCGGTGCTGCTCAACAGCCGCACGCCGGTGCTGCCCTCTGACACCGTGCTCCGGCTGATAACCCTGCAACCTGCGGAAGAAAGTGCCCCGCTGGCGCGCAATGCCACCCTCGGCTATCTCCAACAGCGGGCGGAAGTGGCCAGAGCGGAAAAGCAGCTTGAAATGAACCGGCTGCTGCCTGACCTGAGCATTGGCTTCTTTTCACAGACCATCATCGGCAGCCAGGAGGTCGGCGGTCTGGAGAGGACATTCGGAAAAGACTACCGCTTCACGGGTGTGCAGGCGGGTATCTCGTTGCCGCTGTGGATAGGCCCCTTCCTTGCCCGCGGCAAAGCGGCATCCATCACTTACCGGGCGGCGCTGGCCGATGCGGAACATTACAGGGTGTCGGCGGCAGGGGAATATCAGTCGCTCCTCGACGAATACAATAAATACATGGCCACCGTGGCGTATTACGAGGACCAGGCACTTACGGAAGCGGAACTCATCATTGAACAGGCCACGCGGAGTTTCCGGGCCGGCGCGCTTGACTACATTGAATATGTGGTGACGGTCGACAGGGCGCTGGCCATCCGGCAGAACTACCTGGACGCGCTGAACGGCTGCAACCAGGCGATCATACTGATAGACCGGATCACGGGCAGGATATGGTAAACCACGATATGCGGTCCACTTGCATGGCAATAACCATAACCCCATTGTTCAACACGGCTATCCGGCCTGTTTTGTGAAACATAAATATTTAAAAATCAAATAACATATCAAATGAATAGCATCACTTTCAACCTGACGGCAGCCATGCTTGGCGTGGCTGCGATGCTGCAGTCGTGCCGCACGGGCAGCGGCACGGTGACAGAGGAAACCGAAGTGCTCCCGGAGGATATCGTCGAGCTGCGCGAGGATCAGCAGCAGCTGGCAGGTGTTGAACTGGGGAATGTCGAGCTGAAATCTCTCGGCGGCATCCTGAAGGTCAACGGAACCGTGTCTGTTTCGCCGCAGAACCAGGCCACGGTCTGCATGCCGATGGGGGGATTTGTCAAAAGCACTTCGCTTCTGCCGGGGAATGCAGTGGCAAAGGGACAGACGCTG
>JAXDCR010000269.1:0-7649 GCA_034677845.1 Bacteroidales bacterium
ATAAACAATAATTCATTCCGGCTGTTTACATAATAAAAAATTAGTCTTTTATTTTTTAATTCCGTCAATTCATTATTTGTATTTTTACTAAACCAGAATCATATGGCACAATTAAAGGAAGGCGCAAAAGCGCCGGTTTTCAAAGGCAGGGACCAGGACGGTAAATTGGTGAGCCTGGAGGATTTTAAAGGTAAGAAGGTGGTGCTTTATTTTTATCCGAAGGATGACACGCCGGGATGCACAAGTGAGGCCTGCAACCTGAGGGACAACCATGCCGAGTTGCTGTCGAGGGGGTTCGTGATCGTCGGTGTCAGTCCCGACACCGAAAAGTCGCACCAGCGTTTCCGTTCAAAGTACATGCTGCCATTCAGCCTGATAGCCGATCCGGAGGCGAAGATCATTAAAGAATACGGGGCCTGGGGTGAAAAAAGCATGTACGGTAAAAAATACGAGGGCGTGTTGCGGACGACCTTTATAATTGATGAGACCGGGAACATTCTCAGGGTCATTGGCAAGGTCAATGTGAAGGATCACGCAAAGCAGATCCTGGAGGAATTGAAAATCAAATAAATAAAATCATAATGGCAAAAGAACTCAGCATCGAGGAAATCAGGAAGGAAAAACTCAAATCACTTGAAACCACTTTAGGCAAGATTGAAAAGGATTTTGGCAAGGGTGCCATCATGAAGCTGGGCGACCATGCGGTCGTGGCAGTGGGCACCATACCTTCTGGATCGGTGGGACTTGATATTGCGCTGGGAGTGGGAGGTTATCCGCGCGGAAGGGTCGTTGAGATCTTCGGTCCCGAATCCTCCGGAAAGACCACACTGGCGATACATGCCATTGCAGAAGCACAGAAAGCAGGAGGAATAGCTGCCTTCATTGATGCTGAGCATGCATTTGACCGCCTATATGCCCAGAAACTGAAAGTCGATATAGAAAACCTGCTGATCTCGCAACCTGACAACGGAGAGCAGGCGCTTGAAATAGCTGACCACCTAATCCGGTCAGGGGCCATTGACATAATCGTCATTGACTCTGTTGCAGCCCTTACCCCCAGGGCTGAAATCGAAGGAGAGATGGGTGATTCAAAGCTCGGGCTTCAGGCACGCCTTATGTCACAGGCGCTGAGAAAGCTCACCGCCACCATCAGCAAGACAAACACCTGTTGCATTTTCATCAACCAACTGCGCGAAAAGATCGGTGTGATGTTCGGCAATCCCGAGACCACAACAGGAGGCAACGCACTTAAATTCTACGCATCCGTGCGCCTGGATATCAGGAAAGTCAACCAGATCAAGGAGGGGGAGGAAATATTCGGCAACCGCACAAAGGTAAAGGTTGTCAAGAACAAGCTGGCGCCGCCGTTCCGGAAAGCTGAGTTTGACATATTGTATGGTGAGGGCATCTCCAGACTCGGCGAGATCATTGACCTGGCGACTGAAAACGAAATCATCAAGAAAAGCGGATCCTGGTTCAGTTACGGTGATACCAAACTTGGCCAGGGGCGTGATGCGGTCAAGCAGCTGCTGGCTGACAATCCGGAACTTACAGAGGAAATTGAAAAGAAGGTTATTGAAAAGTTAAAATAACCTTTCAGAAGATAACTTTTGAACGGAAGCAGATTTTTCCGGCAGATGGCATGGTCCCTTCAAGGTAATAAGTACCCTCATCCGAACCATTGACGCAATGGCGGATAAGAACCCTGTCATGCTCCCTGACTTCATGTTTGTATTCAATTCCTATGAATCGGGGCAGCGACCGTTCAAGTCTGCTTAGCTCAAACTGGTCAAATATCCAATCCACATAGCGTGCGTTGTTCACATGCCGGTTCTGATCAAGATCGCTGTAAAGCGCTTCAACTTCCTTAACCGTTCCTCCGCGAGGGGGAAGGATTGTGCCGGTATTCTTCACCGTCAGGGGCTTGTCCATATTTGCCCTGATCACTCCTTCATTGACGGGGATCACCCGGGGACGCTTTGTGGCAGTATCCAGCAGCAGCCAGTAAGAAGTTGCGGCAACGACAGGGATATCATTGCGGATGACCCGGAACTCTCGCCTGTAAAAAATTCTTTCCATACGGTGGGGCCAGGTTTCCACCCTGATCTCGTCTCTGAAAGCGGGCATTTCCTTTACCTCAATATACAGACGCGAAAGCACCCATGCCAGTCCCCCCGACTTCATGTCATGGTATCCCAGTCCCAAATGTTCGGCATGGTTTCCGGCCGCCTCCTGGAAGCACTCGCAAAGGGCGCTCAGACGCATGTTCTTTATGAAATCCGTCTGGTACGACCTGACGGTGAAACATTCATTCCACTGGGGAAGCAGCCCGGAAGGAATCATCGATCGTGATGTGATATAATAACAAAGCCCATCCCGGAGGATGGGCATTTTATAAGGATGCGTTATCTTGGTCAGGCCGGGTGGATAGCTTCAACCGGACATACATCAGCACATGCAGCACAATCGATGCATTTGTCGGGATCAATCACATAGATATCACCCTCGGAAATGGCTTCTGAAGGACATTCAGGAAGGCAGGTGCCACAGGCAGTACAGTCATTGTTAATTACATAAGCCATAACATAAAAATTTAATAATTAAGCCACAAATTTAATGTTTTAGTTTAATTCAAACGGAATATTCGGAAAAATATCACTGCGGCAGTCAGTTTGCCGGATGAACATTTTACGCGGGTTGACGTTAGAATATTTGGCTGACATAAAAGTGAATGCATAGTTTTTAATATAACTTTATACCGGAGATAACGAAATTATGAAAGGGTGTGTACTGTTCTGGATGGCTTTGATCCTGTGGCATCTTCCTGCCTCTGCCCAGGTTGTCAGGCCGGTCACGTGGGCCTCTTCCGCAAGGGAACTGAACGACGGCACAGTCGAACTTGTTTTTAAGGCTACCATCAGCAAACCCTGGCATATGTACGGGCTTAATATACCGGAAGGGGGACCGATACCCGCATCCATTCACTTTAACGATACAAATGGATTTGTCATTGCCGGTGTTCCCGTTCAGGAGCCGGCGCCCGAACTGGTTGATGACAAGATCTTCAATATGCGTCTTGAACTGCACAGCGGGGAGGTTACCTTCAGGCAGCGCATAAGAAAAACATCACCCGGTGAAATTGAAGTCAGCGGTACAATAGAATATATGACCTGCAGCGATATGCAGTGCGTGCTTGGGGAGAATGACTTCAGCTTCAGTCTGAAAGGTGCTGCAGGCGGGGCCGTATCAACAGCGGTTCAGGCTTCTGCAGGCAAAACTGCTGAAGGAACGGCTGCCGGGGGAACAACTGTTGAAGCTGATACAAATGCTGTGTACACAAACGGTGCAAAGGCCTCCGGAACCGGGGTTTCGCCGGTTATTTCATCAACACCCTCGTCTGAGGGAAGCAAAGGTACCACGGAGGGTTCGCTCTGGGGCATACTCATGCTGGCTATGCTGGGCGGGGTGGGGGGACTGCTCACCCCTTGCGTGTACCCCATGATACCCATGACCGTATCCTACTTTATCAGAGGAAAAAAGGCCAGGTCGCGTGCCGTCGCGGAAGCCCTGTTTTTCGGCCTGTCCATTGTGCTGATTTATACTCTGGTGGGTTTACTTGTCGCTGTGTTTAAAAACCCGAACGCTGTCAACAATTTCACCACGCACTGGGCGGTCAATCTGGTGTTCTTCTTTGTATTCCTGGCGCTTGCAGCTTCCTTTTTCGGGGCTTTCGAGATTGTGCTGCCTTCGGCACTGGCCAATAAAGTTGACCGGCAGGCTGACAGGGGCGGGTTCCTGGGGGCCTTTTTCATGGCGCTGGCAATGGTCTTGCTGTCTTTTTCCTGTACGGGACCCATTGTAGCCTCACTCCTCATCAAGGCTTCCGGAGGGAATGTGATGGAACCCGTCATCGGAATGGCCGGGTTCTCATTTGTATTTGCACTGCCCTTCACCCTCTTTGCCGTCTTCCCGTCCTGGCTGAAAGGTTTGCCCAGATCGGGCGGCTGGTTAAACGAGGTCAAGGTTTCCATTGCATTTGTCCTGCTGGCCTATTCATTGTATTTTCTTTCAAAAACAGACCAGGTGTACCATCTTAATATACTGTCGCGTGAATTGTACCTGAGCATCTGGATTGTGATTTTTCTGCTGCTCGGGTTTTACCTGCTCGGAAAGATAAGATTTGCCCATGATGAACCGGTCGGTCATGTCGGGTTATTGCGTCTGATGTTCGTGCTGATCAGTTTCTCGTTTTCGGTGTTCCTTTTGACGGGACTGGCAGGCAATGACCTGAAATCATTGTCATCGATTCTCCCGCCAAAGAAAGTCTCTGCCGAAACTTCAACCTTTGCTTTGCCGTCATCTTCACCGGCTTCCGGCACTGCATTTTTAGCAGACATATGCGGCAGTCCCCTTTATTCCGATTTCCTTAATCTGCCGCACGGACTCGGGGGTTACTTTGATTACAAGCAGGCACTTGCCTGCGCTCGGGCGCAAAACAAGCCGCTCCTCATCGATTTTGTCGGCCATACCTGTTCAAACTGCAAGAAAATGTACGGCGCAGTATGGTCCGATCCACGGGTGCTGGAATTGTTGAAAACAGATTTTGTCATTGCGGCCCTCTACACGGACGATAAAACCAGGCTTCCTGAGAGCCAATGGATCACTTCCGGGGTCGACGGAAAGGTTAAAAACACAATTGGTAAAGTGAACCAGGACATACAGATCAGCCTTTTCAACTCAAACGCCCTGCCGTTGTATGTTGTTGTCGGACCCGACGGCAGCAGCCTGACCCGGGATTATTATACCTACAATACCAATCCCGACGACTTCATTGCCTGGCTGGAGGAGGCTCTGGAAACCATGCGGTACAGGCAAACCTTATAGATTTATTTCAGAACATCCAATCATTCCTGATCCTGTATTACTATTCTATCATTATCAGGCATTTATAATTATTATTCTGCCAATATGGCTTATGATTTTTCATTTTATATGCCATAATGGCATGAAAATGAATTGGTACAGACTTTGAAAGTTTCAGGGTGTACGTCAGTTGAAAACATTAATAAAAACATAAGTATAACTTAAAATAACAGGAGGATTTAACCATGTTACCTACATTGAGAACCAACAGATACAGCTGGCCAAGCCTTGTCGAGGATTTCTTCAACGGCGATTGGTTTCCGGCTTTTTTTGATGCAGAGAAGAAGTACAGTATTCCTGCTGTAAACATTGTCGAAGGTAAGGAAGATTACCGGATTGAAGTGGCTGCACCCGGCCTTTCAAAGGATGATTTCAAGGTCAACCTGGAGAACAACATGCTTACGATTTCTTCTGAAAAGGAAGAAAAGCATGAGGAGAGTGATGAAAAGGTTATGCGCCGGGAATTCAACTACAGTTCCTTCAGCCGCTGCTTCTCCCTGCCGCAGACGGTGAATTCCGAAAAAATCAAAGCTTCTCATAAGGATGGCGTGCTGACCGTCGTCGTGCCCAAAAGAGACGAAGCCAAGGAAAAACCGGCAAGGGAAATCAAGATCTCTTAATCCGACAGGCCGGTGGGTAAATGAGCTTAAAGAGGCTGCTTCATAAAGGGAGCAGCCTTTTTCGTTTACTGCAAATCGCCAAGGCGAATGTCAACCATATGTGTATCAAAGAATAATTCAAAACGATTAAAAAGGGAAAGGTAAATCTTTTATATTTACAGCAAATTATAAGGATATGAACAAATTATGGTTTGTATTCCCCTTACTTGCAGTGGTGGTATCTTCATGCCGTCAGCGGGCTGAGGGCATATATGATGCATATTTTACCGATGGCACCCTCAGGATTGATTATTTCCACACCGGTGATGCCGTTTCGGAAAGTGTTGAGATTGATAAGGTATACCGCTATGACCAATGGGCGGGGAGCCTGGTTAACCTGATCGACTCGCTGAACTTCGGGGCATATTATTATAATATTTTCGATCCGGAATCAGGAGAACTGATCTATTCGAAAGGGTTTGACAGTTATTTCAGGGAATACCAGACCACCGATGAAGCCATTGAAGGCAAGGTAAAACGGTTCCACGAATCGGCTATCATTCCCCTGCCAAAATCAGCAATTGTCTTTGCCCTGCTGAAGCGTGACACGGCCAGCCGGATGAACGAGGTGTTCAGGACTGAAATCGATCCGGCAAAGGCGGCAGAGGCACCTGCGGATCCGGAGGTAAAAGTATACACAAGCCTGGAGAATGGCACCGTCAGCGACAAGGTTGATATCGCCATTATCGGCGAGGGATATACGGCAGCGGAGGAGCAAAAATTCAGGAATGACCTCGGGCGTTTCACGGAGGTATTCTTCAGGGAAGAACCCTGCAAATCCTATAAGGACTATTTCAACGTCCGCGGGGTACTTAAATATTCAACGGACAGCGGGGTGGATGAACCCGCGTCCGGCATCGACAAGCAGACCGCAGTGAATGCATCTTTCAGTTCACTAGGAACGGAAAGGTACCTTCTGACGGAGGACAACCGCTCGCTCAGGGACGTCGCGGGTCATGCGCCCTACGACGCCCTGTATATAATGGTCAATCACAGCCGTTACGGCGGCGGGGGCATTTATAACTTTTATTGTGTCTTTACCTCGGACAACATAAACAGCGACTACCTGATGGTACATGAATTCGGACATTCTTTTTTTGGCCTGGCCGATGAATACTATACATCCGCCACGGCTTATAATGATTTCTACCCGGACGGGGTTGAGCCGACCGAACCCAACATCACCGCCCTGCTTGATCCTGCAAACATCAAATGGAAGGATCAGCTCACACCGGGGATCAGCATTCCCACGCCCTGGAACAAGTCCGAGTACGACAGCCTGGACTTGCTGTGGCAGGCAAGAAGGGCCGTGTTGAACGAGCGTATTACCTCACTGCAGAAACAAAAGGCTCCTGCTGAGGAAATAGCAGAGGCAAAGGCGCAATACGACAGGGAGAGCGCACAGCACGATATTGCCATGACTGCCTTTCTCGACACGAGTGAGTATGCCGGCATAGTAGGAGCGTTTGAGGGTGCCGGCTATGAATCAACCGGATTATACCGGCCTGCGCTCAATTGCATCATGTTCTCCAGGGTGCCTTATTTTTGTCCCGTTTGCCAGCGGGCAATGATTAAGGTTATTAAAAGCTATTGTGAGTAGGGTTTGCTTTCCGGTAGTGTTTTAATCAGGGCTATCCGCTGGCTGACAAACAGTTTCAAACAAGCAGGAGCCTTCAGGAGAATGTTGCGTTTGGAGGTCTGAGGCGTTACCGGAATTTCAGGAGCCTGGCACATGACAACTTCGGCTTATCTTCCTGCATACCCCGCATATTTGAAACCGTCGGGTTTTATTTATTTTTGTATCTTTCAGGGGTGTATGGTGTCCATATACGTCCATAAGAATATGCGATACGGGTTAATTATCCTGAATCTTTTGCTGCTTCATACCTGGTGCAGTGAGGCCCTGTCGCAGCAGGCGGCACCGGATTTCCTCAAAGCTTTCAATGAAAACATCTTTGTCGCCTCGAATTATTCAGTTTCATCTTCAGGAATACTGGAAACCGGCAGCGTTCCATATCTGTTGTCACAAGGAATTGACGGGTTCCGTTTCTCTCTGACGTTTGACAA
>JAXDCR010000270.1:0-2887 GCA_034677845.1 Bacteroidales bacterium
AAGCGGTTCTTTCCAGAAGTGTCGGCTCCGTATGGTATGCCCAGGAAATAATATATATCCCTCAGGATATACCCCCTTACTTTACCATAGGTGGTATCGGCCACGGCGATGTTGTCGCCGATGAACAGCACCTGGCCGTCCTCCTCTTCGGCCGTTCTGGCGCAGGATGCAAAAGCCAGGGGAGAGGCCATGCCGAGACCCGCTGCTCCCGCTCCGATTGTTTGAAGAAAATCACGTCTGTTCGGTTTCATAATGTGGGTTTATAAATGTTCGAATGCAATTGTTCATATCAGTATAGAATTGCCGGTCATGGCATCGCCACAACCATGGGCATATGGTCAGTTTTTCCGCTGGTCTTCAGAAATGAAGGTTTTGAGATTTACCGAATCCTGACAGGCTATCAAATATAAAAATAACAAAAATATGCTGATAAAGACATGGATCAGTGACCATTTTACCAATCATTGCCAATCATTGATGTTTTTTCTTTATTTTTGATCTGATTTTCAACCCTCAGGATGAAACCTGCCATCTTCATTCCAGCATTATCATAAAAATATGGAGGATATTACGCTTTTCCTGTCCACCGTTTTTGTCGGTTTTTTTGCTATCCTGAACCCGATCGGCAACACTCCCGTATTCATTTCAATGGTCGGCGACGCGGATGAAAGGATCATTAAAAAGGTCGCTTTCAGAGCCACGCTGACGGCCTTTCTGGTGGTGGCCGTTTTTTGCCTGTTCGGGCACCTGATCTTCAGGATGTTCAACATAACCCTGCCGGCATTCCAGATAGCCGGGGGGATCATTGTGTTTTTCATCGGGTACAACCTGCTTCAGGGTAAAAAAACGGATGCACAGCAGGCCAGCAGGCATGTCTCCTTAAGATCATACGAGGACATGGCCATATCTCCCCTCGGCATTCCGTTGCTATCGGGTCCCGGCACCATATCCACCGCGATGAACTTTGTCGGCGAGGCGGACAATTTTCTGTACACCCTCATCATTGTTTTGATCTTTGCCATTGTCTGCGCCATCACTTATTACATGTTCATCATCAGCAAGAAGATTTCGGACAGGCTGAGCCCTTCGCTGATAAAAGTCATTTCAAGGCTGATGGGACTGATCCTCGCCGTCATAGCGGTGCAGTTGTTCATCAACGGGGTTTTCAACGTGATCAAAGAGTTCCCCGGTTAATACCTCCATCCGGCGAATAATCCGGTGACTTGGCATATCTTTGAAGGGAAATAAAACAAGGCTTCAGCCGTTGTAATAGAGACAAAAAGGATATTTACATCAACAAATGAGTTATAAGCTGCTATTTACTGTCGCTTTTTTTTGGTTTGCATCTGATATAGCCAATGCACAACTTGTACCGGCAAAACCTGAATTATATTATGTGACTGTTGACATAGAAACTGGTAATGATATAATATTCTGGAATCCCAGTCCATCAAATAATGTAAGTTATTATATTATTGCAGTACCGTACTATAATCCGGTAAATCCTTTTTATGAACTAACTCCAATAGGGCAAACTTTAGATTCCACTGTTCATTTTTACATCAACCCAAACACTGAGTCTTCATTGCATTCAATGGGATATACTGTTTGGGCAAGAAACGACCTTGGTGGTGGTTCCTATTATGATGGTTTCTGGGATGATCCACCCGACAGCACCATATACCTTAATGCCCGTGCCGATTCCTGTTTCGCTACCATTGTTCTGTCATGGAACGACTACAACACCTGGAGGGGTAACATCAGGGAATTCAATATATACCGGCGACTGAATCCCGGTGTATATCTGTTGCTGGCAACAGTGGACGGAAGCACGATGACCTATAACCTGTCACCCGTCAACCCCAATGAGACCTATGAGCTTTTCATCGAGGCCGTGCACCAGGACGGTGTCCGCAGGTCCACTTCCAACCTGTCAACCGTCATCACCGATAACGATTCATCACCTGCCTGGATAAACGCAGATTATGCCACGATTAGCGCTTCAAATACAATTGACCTGTCGTTTACGACAGACGCCAATGCCATACTGTCCGGTTACGAACTGTGGCGCGGCACCGATCTGTCCCGGCCGGCTTCATTTTCGCGTATCAGCACATTCGAGACCCGGGACAATCCGATTCTTTATACGGACAATGTGCCTTTCACCTCAAATATTTACTTCTACAGGCTGAATGCCATCAATGACTGCAACATGACTTCCACCACCTCGAACCTGGCCAACAACATAATCCTTAACGGACAGCAGGGCAATCTCCAGGTGGTGCTGAACTGGAACCGTTATGCGGACTGGCAGGGAGGCGTTGATCATTACACGGTGCTCAGGTATGATGGCCTGAATGACACACAGCCATTGCGGCGCGATGTGGGACTGAACCTTAGCTTCACCGATGACCTTTCCGGCCTGATGAATCCTGCGAATCCACCGCCCAGCACATACTGTTACCAGGTGGTGGCCACCGAAAGGCGAAACGCATACAACCTGAATGGAACCAGCACGTCAAACCGCGTATGTTTCCTGCTGGATCCGGGAGTCAGGATGCCCAACGCTTTTATTCCCAACGATGCTGACGCGGTTAACCGGATTTTCGAACCGGTCTTCATGTACCAGCCCGAGCAATATGAGATGGTTATTTACAACAGGCTGGGACTTAAGATCTGGGAGGGGAAAAACACGGGATGGGATGGCACGGTCAACGGTGAACCCGTGGCGGAAGGGATCTACCTGTATCACCTGCGGATCTTGAATTATACCACTGACATGCAGGATGTAAAGGGACAGGTGACGGTGGTTTACAGATGATTCCCCGGGTATAATTTTAGTCCCCCGGACTTCACGGATTGCTGCAAATTAGCTACTTTTGCAGAG
>JAXDCR010000271.1:0-2518 GCA_034677845.1 Bacteroidales bacterium
GGAAAGGGTTTTGATTCGGAAGGATCGGAATGGATCATCAAAATCCTTGAAAAAGATGATGACCGCCCTGTCTGGGTATCGGTTTGGGGTGGACCCAACACCCTGGCCCAGGCACTCTGGAAGATAAGAGAAACAAAGAGTGCCCGTGAAGCCAGCCGGCTGATCAGCAAGTTAAGGGTCTACACCATATCGGACCAGGATGATTCAGGCCCATGGATGCGCAAGGAATTTCCTGGCCTTTTTTATATTGTAAGTGCAGGGGGCAATTATGGAAGCGCAACATGGATAGCCATCAACCGGCGTTTCACCGGGGCCAACAACGAGGTGATCAGCAACAGCTGGATCACCGATAATATTCAGCAGGGACACGGTTCGCTTGGCGCACAGTATCCTGATGTGGCCTATGGCATGGAAGGAGACACGCCTTCCTGGCTGTCTCTGATACCAACGGGACTTAATTCCTTCTGGGATGAGCATCCCGACTACGGAGGATGGGGCGGCCGGTATGAGCTGTACACCCCCGTTCCTCCTGCCCCGCCAGCAAATGCCCAAATGCAGAGGGCAGGTACGCAGGAACCTGAAACAAGGCCCATCTGGACAAATGCCGATGACACCTTCACGCCAAGGCTTCCCAACGAAATCGGACGGGCAATCCGTCGCGATACAGCGGAATATACAGGTAATCATGTAACGCTCTGGCGGTGGAGGGAGGACTTTCAGAATGATTTTGCCGCCAGGATGGACTGGTGCATAATGTCCCCTGAAGAGGCCAATCATCCCCCTGTGGCCAAGGTGAATCAACCTGAACAGTTCACGGTCAAGTCAGGAGAGACCTTCAAGCTGGATGCCGACGGGTCTTATGATCCTGACGGGGATGCTCTGAGTTACTGGTGGTTCCAGTATCCCGAAGCAGGCACCTATGAAGGCCTGGTAAGTTTCGGCAGTCTTTCCGAGAACCTGTATAATGTTCATACCGTCAGGGCACCTGAAGTAAAAAGTCCACAAACCGTTCATTTCATTTTAAAAGTGACGGACAAGGGGTCCCCTGCTCTGTCACGGTATAAAAGGGTAATTGTGACGATTGAGCCGTAGCATTTGGATTCAGATGCAATACATAAAGCGGATGCCTGACGAAAGACATCCGCTTTGCTGTATATATATTTAGCAATCACATAGTCGTTACCTTCAGCGATTAAAATCTTAATAAAATAAATATGACAACATACTCATTTATTGATTTTTTAAGGAAAGCTGCATGGCTGTCGCCGCTGATAATTTCAATGCAGCTGAATGCACAGCAGGCGACCCGCCAGGTCGTTTCACCACAGGTGATGAACGACAACTCAGTTATTTTCAGGCTATATGCTCCGGATATTGACTCGGTCACTGTCAGGGGCACATGGGCATCTCCCATCGGCATGGCTAAAATGATCAAAAATGACACCGGCCTGTTTGAGGTCAAAATCGGTCCACTGGCTCCGGACATGTATGTCTACACCTATATCGTTGACGGGGTTGCCATGCTTGATCCCAATAACAGAATCGTGGTAAGGGATGGTTCTTACATCGAAAGCAGGCTTGTCGTTCCGGGCGAAAGAACCGATCTTTACGATGTGAAGAACGTGCCGCACGGCAGGCTCAGCATAGTCTGGTACCCCTCACCCACCCTCGGCATGGATCGCAGGATGATCGTTTACACGCCGCCGGGATATGAGGGCAGCGGCCTGTCCTACCCCGTTCTGTATCTGCTGCACGGGGCCGGAGGCGACGAGGAGGCCTGGATCAGCCGCGGACGTGCCAATTACATACTTGATAACCTGATTGCTTCCGGGAAGGCAAAACCCATGATCATAGTGATTACAAATGGCATTCCCTCTGTCGAAGCGGCGCCCGGCGAAAGGCCCATGTTCCCTAAAAGCATGGTCAGCACCGCTGGCCCTTCTGCTATGATTGCCGGCAGGTTCGAAGAGAGCATGATAAAGGACATCATACCTTTTGTCGAAAGCAATTTCCGGGTGCTGGCCGATCCGGACCACAGGGCTATTGCCGGTCTGTCCATGGGCGGATACCACACGCAAAAAATAACGAATGCCAATCCGGGCAAATTCGGTTATATTGGCGTGATGAGTATGGGATTGTATGACAGTTTTGGAAACTATGACAAAGAGGAGCACATCGCCCAGCTGAACAGCCTGAAGGCAGGCAAACCGAAATTATACTGGATCGGATGCGGAAAGGAGGATTTTCTGATCAAAGGAGTCAACAGCCTGAGGGCTTTGTACGATGAACTGGGTTTCCCTTATGTATATCGAGAAAGTGAAGGAGGTCACTCCTGGAATAACTGGAGGTTGTACCTTTCCGAACTTGCCCCCCTGTTATTTAAGATGTAAAACCGGTGAACGGTGCTTTGGCGGTATTCCCGTCCCGGTTCCAGTGTGACCGGCGGAAAATGCGGTTTGTTGACCGCATCTGGAAAATGCTGGGTTTCCAGGCAGAATGCCCATCGCCGGTAATATTT
>JAXDCR010000272.1:0-4111 GCA_034677845.1 Bacteroidales bacterium
CATCCCCTGACATATCAAGAAAAGCAACCCGGGCATTTTTAAGCTCGGTGCTTACGACAAATCCGAACAGAAGTATCTGAAGGGTGGGAATCCCGAAGAGTATGATCATTGTCCGGAAGTCCCTGAAGATATGCAGGAATTCTTTCTTTACGAATCCGAGAAACCGGTTCATACATTCATTTTTTGGGGGCGGGCAATTTTAATGAATACCTCTTCCACCGATGCCGCCTGGTATTTCCTTTTAAGCGCAGCCGGCGTATCCAGTGCCTCGATCCTGCCTTCGCTCATGATTGATATGCGGTCGCAGTATTCGGCTTCGTCCATGTAATGTGTTGTTACAAATACGGTTATTCCTCTTTCCGCGGTTTCATAGATCAGTTCCCAGAACTGACGCCGGGTAACGGGGTCCACGCCGCCGGTGGGCTCATCGAGAAAGACTATTTTGGGTTGGTGCAGAATGGCAACCGAAAAAGCAAGCTTTTGCCTGAATCCAAGCGGCAGATCGGAAATAAAACGGTCGCCGTATTCACGGAATTTGAGCTTTTCAAGCAGCGTTTCCGTCCTTTCCTTTATCAGTGCGTTTCGCATGCCGTAAATACCGCCATACAGCATGATATTCTCTTTGACGGTCAGATCTTCATACAATGAAAACTTCTGACACATATAGCCAATGTTTTTTTTAATCCGTTCCGGCTGTTTTTTCGCATCATACCCGGCCACCACAACTTTTCCGGAGGTAGGTTCCGAAAGTCCCGACAGTATTCTCAGCGTGGTTGTCTTACCGGCTCCGTTTGCACCCAGGAAGCCAAATATCTCTCCTTCATAAACCTCAAAGTTTAGATCATCGTTGGCTGTGAAGTTTCCGAATTTCTTCACCAGGTGTTGCACCGATATTACTGGTTGGTTTGTCATGAGATTGGTATTATATGATGCTTCCTGTTCCTTGTGGGGGAAACCTAATTTTTCCCTTCCATCAGTTCGAGAAACCTGTCCTCAATGCCGGCTTTGGTTTCATGTATAACTACCTCGCTGATCCCCAGGTCTTTCAAGTAATCATAGATTGTGTTGTCAAATGAATCATCCCTGAAGGTCACATGCACGGCATCCCCGAAGGGATAGGCAGTCAGGGTTGCCGGATAACTCCTTAATGCCTGGATAAGCCTGTGTTTTTTAGGTGCCGTTATGCTGAACAGTTTTCTGCTGAATCCATCCGTTATTTTTTCAGGCTGATTGACCGACAGGATCTGTCCCCCCTGAATGAGAGCCACCCTGTCGCACTTTAGGGCTTCATCCATGTAAGGGGTTGAAACGACAACCGTGATCCGGTGTTGCTTCAGCTTTTTCAGCATTTCCCAGAATTCAGACCTTGAAACAGCATCAACTCCTGTTGTCGGTTCGTCAAGAACCAGCAGCCGGGGCTTATGGATGAGCGCGCATGACAGGGCAAGCTTCTGTTTCATGCCACCTGAAAGCTTACCTGCAAGCCTGTCTTTAAATGGTTCAATATGCGAGTAGATATCCGAAATCAGGTCATAGTTTTCCCTGACGGATGTTCCGAATACCGTTGCATAAAAACTGAGGTTTTCCTCAACCGAAAGATCCATATACAGGCTGAACCGTCCCGGCATGTAGCCGGTAATTTTCCTTAATTCTTTGTAATCCGTCCTGCAGTCGAGACCCCATACTTTCATATCCCCTTCGTCCGGCAGCAGCAGGGTTGTCATTATCCTGAACAGCGTTGTTTTGCCGGCGCCGTCGGGTCCGATGAAGCCAAATATCTCGCCTTCATTGATGCTGAATGAAATGTTGTTCAGAGCAACGGTATGCCCGAATTTCTTTCTGATGCCTGATGATTCGACAGCTGTCTGCATACAATTTTCAGAAAATGGCCTCTCCCGGCATGCCGGATTTCAGAGTGCCGTCATTTTTTACATCAATGATCACGGAATATACAAGTGTCACGCGCTCTTCCTTGGTCTGGATTATTTTGGGGGTGAATTCAGCCTTTTCTGAAATGTGGCTTATCGTTCCCGCAAATGAGCGGTATCCTTTTTCCCCCTCATCTATCCTTACCGTGCATGGCTGGCCGGTTTTCAGGTTTCCCAGCTGCGCGCCGCTAATGTATACCTTCAGCCTCATGACAGACAGGTCAGCGATCTTAACGAGGGGCTTGCCGGCAGCCGCCAGGTCGCCGGCCTCTGCTTATTTTTCAATGACGGTGCCGGTAAGGGGACTAATGACAAGGCTTCGTCTGACCTGCTCATCCAGGGTGGCTTTTTTCGATTCGTAAACCAGCAATTCAGCTGCTATGGAGGTCTTCTGGGTGTTGTTGGCTGCCATCTGCTTTTGCAGCACGGCCACCTGTCCCTTCAGGTCATCAAGCTGCTTTTGTGTGGCGGCATCGTCCTTCAGCATATTTTCCGTTCTGGCTATATTCACATTGAGGTTCTCAATCTGCTGCGCCAGAATTTCATTCTGTGAATCTATCGTTGCCATCTTCGTCCTTACGCTTCTCATTCCCGCGTTAATCTCCTCTTTCTGAAGGTGTAAAAGAGTTGTATCGATAAGGGCTATTTCAGTCCCCCTTGTTATTTCAGTTCCTTCTGTCACGTCGAATCTCAGGATCTGTCCCCCTGTCTCTGCCGATACGATGACTTCGGTGGCTTCAAAGTTGCCGTATGCATCGGCCTGCTGCCTACTGTCATTGCAATTCGAAAAAGCAAGCAGTGTGATTATTATCAGATTGTTTTGTCTCATTTGGTTTTATAAATTAATCTGTTCTTTGTTGCTGCTTCAATGACCCGTTCAGCTTCCGGCCGATCACTCCTGTCGTCGTCAGAACAGTGACATTGATGGATCATGTTTTTCAATATTGATAATCATTTGATTTCTTTACCGCTGATGTTCATGTATTCTACTTTAGCCATCTCAAGATCTATTTTATGAATCTCAAGATTGACAGCTGCCTGCTTCTCTGCATTCAATGCATAAAGCAGTTCGGTTGCCGTGATGGTTCCGTTCTCATACTGTGATGTTGCTGATGCAGAAATCTTTTTTCTGAGTTCGATCAGCTCGGCATCACGTGATATGGCAGCCTGCAGGCCTTCAATCTCAGCCTCCTTTGTGATTAAGCTCCTGACGAGGTTGCCGGCAAGATCTGCTTTTCTCCCCTTCACAATCTGCTTTTGCAGTATCAGCTGCTGTTTCTCATTCTTTGTTTTGCTCCAGTCACAGATGCTCCAGCTGATGCCTGCACCCACCATGTAATATGGTGAAAAACTGTCCTCGAAAAAATTGTTGCCGGGCGGCCTGCCATAGCCGAAGGTGGCAAAGGCAAAAGCTTTCGGCATTCTTCCGGCCTGCAGGAGACCGATTCCGGCCTCAAGCTGGTCAACCTTCAGGTCATATACCTCAAGTTCGGGACGGGTAATATCACCTGAGCTTACATAGACCACCTGAGGAAGCACCAGTGAATCTTCAGAGCCGATCTCAACTCCTGTCAGGTCAGCCATGATCTCGAAAAGCGATGCGGTTCTCAGGTCAATTTCATAAAGCTGCTGTTCTATCGCTATTTTTTCAGAGGCCATAAGATCCAGATCGGATCTGAGGGTCACCCCGTTTTTAACGCCGGACTGCATGGAGATCAGCTTATTATTTATAACCTCCAGGTAATTGCTCAGAATTTCCTTTTGCCGGCCGAGCAGCAGAACAGAAAAATAGACTGAATTTATCTGGCCTTTTATTTTATACAGGTCGGTTTCGGTTTGCTGCAGGTTTACCTTCATGGCAGCTTCTTCGAGATTTTTTGTTTTCCTGACAGTCCCTCCGTCAAACAGCATCTGGTTGATCTCAAGGGTGAGCCTGTACTGATCGTTGGGCATGGATGGTATGGCATCCGCCAGGCCAGGTATAGGAACAGATGAAAAAACATCCGTGAATTCGACGATATCGGAATTGTAAGTGAAACTTGCATTGGCATCCAGTGTCGGAAGCCAGCTGCTTGTCAGGTTCTTTTCCTTCAGCTGCCATATTGAATGGTAGATCCCTGCTTCGCCGGCTATTGATGCGTTTTTTGCTGCAAGGTCATAGCATCCCTGAAGCGTGAGGATGC
>JAXDCR010000273.1:0-6026 GCA_034677845.1 Bacteroidales bacterium
CGGTGATGTGGATTTCCGGCCGATGCTGGCGGCCGTCTTAAATAAGCGACTTCATCTTAAGGTTGGTGACCGGCAGCACGTTATTTGAGAAGAAAAGGGCAAAGACGGTGAGCAGAACGGTGAGCAAAACCACAGGCATGATGATGCGGCGCAAGGAAACCCCTGATGATTTCAGCGCCGTCAGTTCTGAATATTCGCCCAAGTTACCGAAAGTCATCAGTGAAGACAGAAGCACAGACAGCGGCAAAGCAAGGGGCACCAGGCTTGATGACGCGTACACAAGCAGTTCGGCAATGACCCGGGCCTGAAGTCCTTTACCGACGAGCTCATCTATATACCTCCATAAAAACTGCATAAGCAGCAGGAACATGACGATGAAAAAGGTCATGACAAAAGGCCCGAGAAAGGATTTAAGGACAAGACGGTGCAAACGTTTCACTCAATTGGAGGTTAAGAGGTAACAAACTTCTTGTCAACGCAATGCTACAGGCCGATGGTATGCTTCAGCCTGGCAATCTGTGAATCCCATAATTCAATAACACTTTCCGTATCTGCTTCCTCTGCAAAATCGGTCACAATCAGGGCAGTTTCGCCGGTAAGCTCATCCACATTGATCCGGAATTCAAACCATTGGGTTTCGTGATTTTTGCCATCGAGCCATCTGAAACGGATGTATTTGAGGTTCTTCTTCTGGATGATTTCAGCCTTCTGTTCAGATCTGTCCCACATAAATGAGAGGACCTTTCCGTTAATGTTAACGTCGTCGGCAAACCATTCCGATAATCCGCCCGGTGTGCTGAGCCTGGGGTACAGCACCCTGGGGGAAGAATTCATGGTGTATTCAAGAATCAGTTTTTTCTTCACCATCAGGCTGAAAGAAAAAGTTCAATTTTTGCAATTTATAAAAAATGTTTTGTCAATGCAAATTTTTATGCCTGGCAGATGAACTGCGTTAATATCCATGAACCAAACATGCAATGGTTTACTCAAAACCCGGCGCGGCGAATATATGCGATTTTAACCAGCTTTCAATTAATGAATGAATTATAAAATAATCTCCTCGCAGTACTTGACTTTTTAAACCACATATATTATATTTATACGTTATTTCTGCCGATCAGCCTTAACCATGGCAAGAGAGATCATCAGCCGGAAAGACATCGAAACGCTCAAAGGCACCGGAACTGAAAAAAGAAACGGGGGTACGGTTGCCAGGGGTACTGCTGACCTGTACGTTGACAGGCTGATCAAATACATACCGGCAGAGGCAGTGGCATGTTATGTGTTTGTCTCGGGCGTGATCGCCAGGCTTGAAAGGGCAGGTGTCAGGCATGTCATCGGATGGAGTGTCCTGGTCCTTTTCTGTGTGCTGACGGGGTGGTACCTGTGGCGCGTGCAGAAAGTGCGCAAGGTGCAGCAGCTGGCCATCTCGGTGCTGTCCTTTATTGTATGGGCTTTCGCACTGGGGGGACCTTTCACATTTTTCCCCTGGTACGATCCCCTGTACGGAGAGATCCTTCTGCCGTTGTTCACTTTCACGGCGGCCATCTGGAGCGCTGAAAAATAAATTTGTCCGGAACAAAACCCAAACTTAAAACCCCCGTTCCATAGACAATGCATGCAGCAATCAGTTCCCTTGTCCGTTTCAAAGGTGTCTTCTAAGGTATTGAAAGGTTAAGTTTTGTTCAGGTTAACCATGGATGCTCAATATGTCTCAACCATACCTCATCAATCCCGGCTCAGAAATATTCTGCCGTTTGCCGGTCTGTCACAGGTTCTCAGCTTGGCACACCACCAAAAATCACATAATCAACAACAAAACCGATAAGCGAGATGGCAAAACAAAAAAAAGATGATCCCCAAAGCCTTTATTTGTGGAGGGGGGGACAAAAGATCGAGCTTGAAAAGGAGACCGACCGGTTCACGGTCATCCCCTCCGGGAAGGAGCAGCTTGACCGGTTGCGCAAAGCTCCCGGAATTCGGCGTGTGAAAGCGGTCAGCGCCCGCGTGTATAAAATTGAAACAAGTCCCTTTGAAAGAGACAAGGTAATGGCCACCTTGCGTTCCGAAGCCTTCAGGGCGGTTGTTCATCATGCCTACCGTCCGAAGGGCACTGAAGGCACTGTATTCTACCTGACTGACCAGCTTATGGTCATATTCTCGTCCGGTGCAACCCTCCGGCAGATCAATGCCCTGCTTGAGAAATACTCACTGAAGGTGCTGAGGGAATACGAAGGGGAGAAAAACGCTTTTCTGCTGCAGGTGACAAGCTCGAGCGGGCAAAACCCGATCAAGGTGGCCAACAGGCTGGCTGAGGAGGAACTGGTGATCTCCTCGGAACCCAATATGATCAACCGTTTCAGGACGGCCTATATACCGCCCGACCCATACTTCAGCCGTCAATGGCATCTGCATGCAAAAGACGGCGCCCAGCTGGTAAGCGGGGCCTCTGTCGATGCACCGGCAGCGTGGGACATTACGATGGGTGACCGCAGTGTCGTGATTGCCGTCATTGATGACGGCTTTGACCTTAGCCACCCGGACTTCAAGGGAAAGAACAAGATAGTCTTTCCGAAGGACTATGTTGACGGGGATGTCAGACCTTTCCCCGAGACGTCGGAGGGTGATTACCACGGCACGCCATGTGCCGGCGTGGCCCTTGCCGAAAGCAACAAGAGCGGCGTTGTAGGAGTTGCGCCAGGCTGTGCTTTTATGCCGGTCAGATTTCCCTTGTCAGCTGAAGACGACCTGATCATCGAAATTTTCGAAACGGCCGGCTCAAAGGCTGACGTGCTGTCCTGCAGCTGGGGACCGCCACCGGTATATGCGCCCGTTTCGACCATGCTTTCACGCACGCTGACCCGGCTTGCTGCCAATGGTGGCCCCCGTGGCAAAGGTTGCGTCATTTGTATCGCCGCCGCCAACTTCGACGCTCCCCTGAACGACCCTGTCAACAGAGACGGTTTTCTCTGGCTGCAGTACAACGGCAGCCTCCGCGTGACAAAAGGTCCCATCCTGAACGGCATGGCCGTGCATCCTTCCGTAGTGACAGTCGCTGCTTCCACCAGCCTGAACAAACATGCGGCATACAGCAACTGGGGGAAGGAGGTCAGCGTGTGCGCGCCCAGCAACAACTTCCATCCGCTTGACCCGCAGGCGTTTGTTCCTGGCAGGGGAATCTGGACAACAGATAATGAAGCCTACGGGCAGGGATTCAAAGCAAACAGCCGCTACACGGGTGACTTTGGCGGCACCTCAAGTGCCACGCCACTGGTGGCAGGAGTGGCGGCACTTGTCATTTCGGCAAATAAGGAACTTACTGCTGCCAGGGTTAAGGAGATTTTGCAGTCCACTGCCGACAAGATAGTTGATGAAGATGCGGACATCATTCTGGGAAATAACAGGGGCACGTATGCAGGCGGACACAGCGAGTGGTTCGGCCATGGCAAGGTAAATGCAGCCCGGGCAGTTGCAGAGGCTGCCAGGCAAAAATAAATTGTACAGACGGTGACAGCCTTGTCAGCATCCGCCCCTTCCCTCATCATCTGAACAGCAGGGGAACGAATTCATTCAAGTGGTATCTCCATACCGTCCATTCATGCCTGCCTTCGGTAATGCGGAAGATATGATTTATGCCCTTGCTGGTCATCAGCTCGTCAAGGCTCTTGCTGCCGTTCAGTGCAAGGGCATCGTCTTTGCCTACGGCAATCCACAAGAGCTTAATCTGTTCGTTTACGGCTTTTGCATTACTGAAAAATTGCGGATAGGTGGCTTCAGCATTGGCGGCACCCGAACTCATAATTATGATGGAACGGAACAGTTCCGGGTGATTGAACCCGAGGTTCATCGTCAGCCTTCCGCCCATGGACAAACCTGCCACACCCCTGTCTTCCGGCCTTGTCGATACCTTATACTCTTTTTCGACAAGTGGCATAAGGTCGTTCAGGACATCATTCTCCACGGTCTGGGATGACGGGGCGGCCGGTGTTCCGGCACCGGCAGGTGTTGCCTGCCTTGGCGGTGTGACGCTTCTGGCCGGACCGGTCCAGAAACTCTGAATGGCATGGCCCAGAGGCATGACAACGACCATTGGCCTGGCCTTGCCTTCCGCGATCAGGTTGTCGAGGATGTTGTTGGCCCGCCCGATCAGGGTCCACCCTGATTCAATGTCACCGCCTCCGTGAAACAGGTATAGCACCGGGTAATCTTTTCCCTGTTCATAGCCGGGGGGAGTGTATATCCAGGCTGTCCTGCTTACACCAAGGGTTTTAGATACATAGGGATGGATGCGCACAACGCCGTGGGGAACCGGCCTGACGTCATAAAACTGGGGTCCGTTGCCCGGTACCTGAACCACACTGACCGAGGTGAAACCTCCGTACCCGTATTTTGTGTTGGGGTTGCGGGGATCAAGGGTTGAAATGCCGTCAATTCTGAAGGAGTAGGTATAGATGTCGGGCACCAGGGGACCGACAGTCACACTCCAGATGCCGTTGTTGTCCTTTGTCATCGGATGGTCCTTGCCGTCAAGCTCACCGGTGACTATCACTGATTCAGCATTTGGCGCAGACAGGCGGAAAGTAATCTTACCGTCATCCGATACCTCGGGCGAAACGACAACGTTTGCCGGTTGCGGTTGTCCGGCACCCGGAACTCCGGCTGCAGGAGCACCTGCCGGAGCAACGGAACTGCCTCCGGCCGGCGGTGCCTGGGCCATGATCGCTGCATGGCCGGCAGACAACAGCATCACAGACAGCATAAAATACAATTCTTTCTTTTTCATAATTGAAGGTTTAGATAGTGTTCAAAAGTGCCTTACAACAGGATCTTAAAATTAACATGATTCATCATGAATAACAAGAAGGATTTTCATGCCGGGTGCAATCTGTCAATCCACATGAGAATGACTCCGGCAAGTTGTTTTCACGGGTCCCGAACCGGCCCCGGCAAAGGCATATTAATTCATTTCTGTTGCCGATTGAGGAACTAATTCATATCTTAACGCTAAACATTAAACTATATGAAGGCACTGTTTATATCATGGCTGATCCTGGTATCCGTGCATGGAATGTGCCAGCTGACGCCTGAGCAGCAATCGGTTTATGAAAACAAGGTCGTAAGGTTCGAAAGAATGAAAAACACCGGCACCATCATGATGATCAGCGGTGCGGTGCCCGCCCTGGCGGGTATTCCCCTTATCATTAAAGGCATCAGGGAAATGGATAATGACTATGAGGATGCAGGCAGCTGGCTTGCCAGCTGGCTTTCCGGAACCGGACTGTTTACCGTCGGGATTGTCGTTGAAGGGATCGGCAACGGATTGATCGGGGGAGGACTTGCCCTGAGTATAATCGGTAATCAAAAGATGAAGGAATACCAGGGCAAACTGACCATAGGGTTTTCTTTTGACTGCGAAATACAAGGACTGAGGCTGGTTTACAGATTCTAAAATTTCGGAAAAACAGCCGTTAACCGGCATATGGGGTTCTTCATCCGCATTCGGTACAGGGAACAGGGTATCATTCACACAGCGCGGGTTTCCGACGATGCATTTTTCATTGTGACGCTGAATGTTCCTTACGTAACAGGCAGTTTGTCAAGTACATCAATATCAAGACTTTACATGGAGGCGGCAATGGCTTTTCGATGTCAAGGGTGAGGCAAAGACTTTGATTTTAACATTGTTTAACAATGGCTGTAATCAATATTTTTACAGGGTTGTGCCTGATGCTATTAATGAATGATTACTTTTGCGGAATATTACAAACACCCCCTTTTCTGTAATGTCAAAACCTTAACTTATGAATAGGAGTCGCCTTGTCCTTTTTTTTCAGGGTCTTTTATTAATCGCCAGTGTATTTGTCCATGCCCAGGATGATGTCATGATTTCCCGACTGCAATCATCAATTGAGTTCGACGGCTATCCTTATGAAGCAGCGTGGAACGATATCGGGTTTTTGCCATTGACCATGTACAGGCCCAATTCCGGCGCCGAACCTTCCGAGAAAAGCGAGGTCATGGTGGCC
>JAXDCR010000274.1:0-10582 GCA_034677845.1 Bacteroidales bacterium
ATGCATACCCTGGCTGTGCCGTAAACCGGATTGGTCTGGTCATCCGTATGCTGGTTGCCAAACCATAACGGGAGCCATGACCCTTCTTCAGACTGGTGCTGATATAAATACTCCAGGGCATCGTCAATGCTTCGGTTGATTTTTGACAACAGCCGAGGGAATATGCGCCGACCAGGCATTTCTGTTGTTTTCATCAGCGCCAGCAAGGCATGTCCCGTCAGGTCCGCACAGCTGCGGTCGAAGGGAAGCCTGCCCCATCCCCTGCAAAAGGTGGGAAAACCACCGTCCCTGTTCTGCAACCGGGTCAGCCATTTGCAGCCGTTCATCAGGGCTTTGTTTTCCTCATCACCGCCGGTATACATGGCAAGCAGGGCAAGTATGGCACCAGGTGTATCGTCGGCATCAGGCACTGACCCTGCATGATTGGACCACCCCCATCCTCCCGGTTCTGCCCCGTTAAAAGGGTGTTTGACCCTGCATTGGATATCAAGCAGGTGCTTCCGCAAATGGACCAGCTGACTTTCATCCAGCACTTTCTTCAGATCATTGCCGAGGGCTTTGATTGAAAGGGTGGTTACCCAGGTTGACAAATCGGTGTCAATGGGCCAGCCGCCATCCTCACGCTGCACCCGGCGCAGGAATTCGAGTCCCTTTATAACAGTCCCCTTATTCTGTATCCCGCTGGAAACAAGGCACATAGTTACAAACCCGGTAAGTGGAACGGCTTCCAGGAATCCTCCGCTGGGGGGCACCAGTTTGTCCAGTTTTTCAACGGCAGGCCTGACAAGAAGATCCCTGAAAAATTTCAATCCCAAAATGCCTTTATTGCCATGTCTGTGGAGATAGATACCCACGGCTATAAGGGCAGGCAGCGCATAGCTGACCACGCGCAGGTTCACCAGCCGGTACCATGACGCAGGCAGCAAAGCCAGTTCAAAAGGAAGCACTGGTATCCTTTTCAGTGCCTCATCCGGCAATACCCCGCAAAGATTGAGCATGGAAAGGATGGGAACGGAGAAAGTATAATCCTTTCCGTAAAACCGAAGTATTGAATCGGCAATCGTTTGAGAATCAATGCAAATACCTTTTCCGGCCAGCCATTTTTCCATGGCAGAAAGGACAGGCCGTCCGTTATCATTTTGCTGGCAGTACGACACGGCCGCATAACAAAGCAGCGTCGTACTGATGTTGCTCAACGAATCCGGGGTGTCGCCATAACCCCCGTCGTCATTAATGTTATGGTAAAGCCAGTCAACACCTGATGCGATCTTCTCCCGATCAGGGTCATAGCCGGCAACCTTGAGGGCGACAATCGCCACCGCGGTTGACAGGGCGCTTGTCGAAAGCCTGCCGGTCCAAAAGCCTTCCGGATTCATCCGGTCCGGGAACAGCCTGCACAAAGCTTTGTATTTTTCAGATGCAGCAGCTATACGGTCCATTTACTTATTATGCCAGCGCCCCCAACCCAAGCAATGCGTAAAAGGTATATTCAATATCAGGTTCACTGTCAATCATATTTGCGCCAAAACCTCCGCCCAGGTACAGGTTATCAACATATGTCAGGCAATCCGGTTTGATCAGACGGAGATCGGAGCCGCTGAAGCGTAGTGCATACAATGCAACCCCGGTGGATAACAGATCTGCCACAGGCGCGTCACATGTGGCTTTAAACCCTCCCATGTTGTCATAATACGAAAACAATGTTCTTTTCAAATCGTCCGTCACCTTTCCGAAGCTTTGCCTGAGAACAAGCAAAGCCGCCGTCACAGGGCAAGGATACGTGCCGTGTTCAGTAATCGTGTTCAGCTGATTCCTTATAAAAAAAAGATTTGTATAATCTTTTACATAAAAACAAGTCAGCATATGCAGAAAGTTGCCGTAGACCGGCCGGGTGCTCAGGCGGGACTTCAGATCCCGTCTGATTCTTTTTCTCAATAAACTTTTGATCCGGTGGCCAGGATCTAATTTTTCAGCCATTATGGCCGCACAGTGCAGATGAATTCCATCAAGCCTGCTCAGGTCCGTGCCTGTAGCTATGTAACCGGCAAGCAATTGCTTCACATCCTTCAGATCCAGGGCATCGGCAAGGAAAAAACCGAATAACGAGTAATACATATCAGCTCTGCCTCCTTTGTCCCTGAAACCTCCGGACTGGGTCTGGCTATTAACCGTAAAATCCTTGATTTCCTGTATGGTCTGAGAATCAAGGATTTTTAAAGACCTTGCCAGGACCTTTTCGGGACTGTTTTCATAAAGCGCCTGGAGATTTGACAGACCCGGCATTCTATATATAATCCCTGAAAGTCTTTCCGACAATCTCATGCAAGGCAAGCTTTAATCCTATGTTATCAAGGTTCAAAAGGCATGAATCTATTTCCTCAATTTGTTCTCTTAAAATAGTTGTTATCTGTTCCCGGATCCGGTATTTTTCCATCAATGACATTAAATTTGAGGTATGTCTATCCAGCAACGATCCCCTGACCAATGACCTGTCTGTGTCATCAGCCTTCTCATGCAGCAGGGCAATCAGCGCGGACGGGGTATTAAAAGAGGAGACTTCCGTTGCAGGTCTGAAGTCTTCCAGGTCGTCTTTTAACTGGTATGCCCGGCCGATCAGATGGCTGAAACAGTCAAGCACTGTGAGCATCCTTTTTTCAGCTCCACCGGCAAGAGCTCCAAGCAACAGTGATACCTTAAATGCCGCGGATGTCTTGTTTGCATAGATGGCAAGCATTTCTTTCAAGGTGGGAATCGTATTCCCTTTTCGCGCCATCAGTTCAACCCCTTGTCCCGTTGCCAGTGCCTTATGCCCCTGTGAAACCACCCGCAGACACTCTTTTATCAGGTGCGGTGACATCCTGCATTCAGAAATGAGCCTGTATCCCTCGCCGATCAAAAGATCACCAATGTTCATGGCAACCGGCACCCCATACCTGGCATGAAGGGTTTCCTTGCCGTATCTCGAAGTATCGTTGTCTTCAATATCGTCGTGTATAAGCGAGGCTTTATGGAAACATTCAACTGACAGAGCAAGGTGCTGTAAATTAAACGAATCCGGCTGCTGGCTAAAGGCCTCATATGCCAGCACGGTTAACAGGGGGCGCATTCTTTTGCCTCCGGCCAGCATTGTTTCCAGCACAAGGTCATCTGTTGGCGATCCAGCCAGGTTCAGCAACTCTTTTATTAAACCTTCCCTGAAAAAACCGTCTGTTTTTTCCTTGAGCCTGTTTAGGTTCAACATGCGAAAGCCTGAATGATGATTCATGTGGCGGATTTCTTCCTTGATCCATTCCGCATCCGCGATTGTGTCAACGCATCCGCAGGTGAGCAGAGGAACCCCTATGGAAGGTACTGAATATTTATTTACCGCATGGAACATTTTTTTCAACACTTCCATGCAACCCACGCCAATGACAGCATCGACCCTGCCACTTTCCACCAGTCTGGTTGCTATGGTAGTGCCTTCGCTGACAATGGTCAGGTATCCAAGGCTTTCAGCTTCACTGAGGAATCCCGATATGCTGCAGTTGCCGCATTCGCTGCATAAAAGTCCCAGTTCATCCTGCCTTGCCTTGCAGAAATGGCTGTTTTTCAGACACTGTGGCAGCAACAACATCCGGCGGCTATAAGGTATGGCATCCACGATGTCACGCCATACTTCATTGCCGCAACAAACCATCACAAAAGCCCTGTATCCTCTGTCCCACCCGTAGCGCTTCAGTAACGTCCCTGCAAGCTCATTCAGTGAATTATAGGAAACAGGCGGAAACATTTTCTGCTGCCGAAGAAACAGTCCGACCTCTTTCCGTATTTCATCCCGAACCTGCCTGTCGGCAGGGACTATGAGCGGCAAATTTGTTTCAAACATCATATCCAGCAATTATGACTCAGCCGTATGAGCCCATTCCCAAAAAGGCCGTCTTTTTGGCCAACCGGTATATCAGTTGTCTTTCCGGAATCACAGGGCATGAACCATGGCTTGTAACTGACGGAGCTTTATCAAGGTCAGCATAAAAATGCTCACGGTTGGAAGTATTCATGGCTCCGTGTCTTAGGGCAAATTCCTTAAGCCACCGGGGATCCTCCATCAGAATGCATCCTTTTGTTTTCTGGTGGATCGCATTTCTGAAATTCCGCAACAGCACAGATGTCTCGTAAACCTCCTCAGGCGGTCCTTCCGAAATGTTTTCACAGGCAAACTGAAGCACGGGACAAGGTTCAATGTATCCGGAAGGATTGATATGGTGACTGAGACCTTCGGCAGCGGGACAAAAAGGTTCACCATTGGCATGCCAGTATGAATCGATCAGGATCACAGGAAATTTTAACCTGCCTTCAACAAGGAATTCCCTTAGCCGCAAGATGTCATTGCTGTCCAGTGCAAGGTCGTAGTTGGGCTTGCTGCCTGCCGGCCTGTAAATGTAATACCAGATATACAATACGCCCATATCGTGAAGGTCGCGGACGAATTTTTCAGACAGGGCCATTTCCATATTTGACTTGCAGACACTTATGGAAACCCCGGTAATGAGACCTTCAGAGGTGGCGTTGTCACTGGCACGCAACGTCCGGTTATACACGTTAATGCCTCCGCGGCGGACATCGGCCACCTGTTCATCCCCCTCAAAACTGATCAGGGGAGTGACATTGCCGGCTTCACGAAGCCTGTAAGCCATGGTGCGGGTTAACAGGGTGCCGTTTGTAAACAACTGAAAATAGCAATCCCGATGAAGATGAAAAATATCCGTCAGTCTGGCGTGCATGACCGGTTCACCACCCAGTATCCCATAGAAAAATGAACCCTGCCTTTTACCTGCCTCAATGATGGCATTTATTTTGTCCACGGGCATATACACCCTGACATCCCCTGATGAGACCCAGCACCCCTGGCAGTGCAGATTGCAGTCGTTGGTTATGGATATAAAATTAAACGCAGGGAAAAGCAAACCATGCTTCTTCCTTTTTCGGAATTTTAAGAAGCCAAGCAGTCCCTTCCATCCCATGTTTATCAGGAATTTCTGCCGGCATCTCCGATCGGCTTTCAGAAAATTCTTAATTACGGACAACCCCTGTCAATATTTATTTTTATCAGCACCAAGAGCGGCATTCCTTTCCGCCAAAGCCTTACCCATTACCTCCTCCCTTACAATCAAACGTCTTTTTTCCCTGCGCATTGCCAGTGCACCCTGAAGATCCCCTCCCAGCAGGCTGTCGATATCCTTTGCCTGGCGTTTCTGTTCCTCCATCTCATTGATTTCTTCCGAACCGCCAATGGCACCTCCGTTTATGTATTTCGGGAAGACTATTGCGGTGGAGGGACAGATGCGCGCGCAGGCGGGACAGTTGTTCTTGCATCCTTTCGGATTGACAACCCGCACACGGCCGTCTGTCTTTTCATACACACCGAAAAGGCAGAAATCGGCACATTGTCCGCATCCCGAACAACGCAAGCAATCAATCAGCGGATACCATGACGGCCATTCCGGATCATGGGTGATCTCACGGTAAAGGGCCTTTCCCTCATAATTGCCGCAAAATGCGTTGATCCGGTCAAAAGCCTGGCCGGGAGATACTTCAAGCATGTTAATATGCCGGAATCCTGATACCTGTTCGTCAGCCTTTCCCCGGACCTGCTGAAAAAGCAGGTCCATGCTCCTGCGATGGCAACCGATGACCAGGTGTTCTGTTTCAGCAATAAACAGGTCTGAAAGAACTTCCCCGTTCAGGGCAACCAGTCCGCATAAATCAGTCAGCTTCGTTACACGCAGGGGCAGTTTCTTCAAATGTTTGTCAATAGCCCGAATCAACCCGGCAGGTATCCGTTCACCTCCGCAATGACAAAAAATGATGTGCTTGGCTTCTATTCTTCCTTGCTTCCGGACCGTCATCAGATTTGATTTAACTGTTTGATTAAAAAAAGATCCGTCGTGATGAACCGGGTGCCGCCTGTCACTGCTTAGATTTCAATCATAACGGATCGCCGGTATGCACAAAACATTGATCAGTTACTGATCAAATATAATTCAAAAACGTAAACGGCAGATGAGATTTTTCAATGTCAGTTATGAATCATCACTGCGCAATTTTTACGCAAAGCAACCTGCTTTGATCACGGATCAGAAGCTTTCCGTCGACAAGGGCAACAGGTGCCCAGTTCTGTGTGGAACCTCCGACTGCTGCTGCTTGCAGTAGTTCTGCCGTAGCAACCGGTTTAAATCCTGAAGGATCGGGCTGAATCAGGTACAGTTTTGTGGCGCCGTCTGTGGCAATGATCAACCCGTCTGCCACAATCATGCTCCCTTTATCAAATGCAGGTGATGTTCCTGTTTTCCACATCACTTTTCCGTCCATGCTCATGCAAACCAGGCCGTCTCTCCTTTCGTTGGTCGAATACTGGGCATAGAAATAACCGTTAACCAGTACCGGGGGCTTAGTATGGTCGCCGAAATCAGGTTGTTTGAACAATTCGGTGACGCCAAAAGTGCCGTCTGCTTTGCCCTCCACTTTGATCATGGCAGTCCCGGCCTCATATCCACCTGTGATCAGCACCCTGCCTTCACCGGCATCATAGGCACTGGGGACCGGAATAATACATTGCCAGTTCGCATATTCCCACAGGGTCTTTCCGGTGAGAGGGTCGAGGCCGACAACCTTTCCTCCGCTGCCGGTCCTTCCGAATCCGCCACCGGCAGAGGCTGTAACCATGACAACATGGTCTTTGCCGCTGATTTTGGCCAGGGAGGGACTGACATAGCCTGTGCCGCCAAGAGACGGGGTGGTCCATTTCACAGCGCCGGTGCGCTTGTCATATGCCACAACTCCTGCCTGAGGCGCCTGCGAGGCAATGATAAGCAAGTCACCATATATAAGCGGACACTGAGTGACGGCCCACCTCGGAATCTGGCCACCGCCGAAATCCTTCCAGACGTTCTTGTTCCATACAGGCTTATGCGTGTTTATATCAACACAGTATAAATCACCGTAAGGGCCGCAGGTATAGATGTAATTTCCATCAATGGCCGGTACGCTCCGCGATCCGGGAAACTGAACGGAGCCGGGGGCACTGTAGGCGAAATTCCAGAGTTCCTTGCCGGTGGCAAAGTCAAAACACCGCAGGATATCACCGGTCTTGTCATCCCTGTCCAGCATATATACCTTACCTTCTTTTACAACAGGTCCGCCAAAGCCTATTCCTATGCTGGCGGTCCACAACACCTGCGGCCCGGTTGCAGGCCAGGTGCGCAAAATGCCCTTCTGAGCCGAGGTGTTGTTTCTGTTTGGCCCGAGAAACTGCTGCCAGTCCTGCGCATAAGCATTCACCACGCAGACCAGCCATATAACAACCGGAATAAACATCTTGCCTGATTTCATTTCTATTCTCCTTTCATGTTTGTTTGTCATTTTCATTCATTTAATAAAGTTCTGACCATACTATTATTTTTATCTTAATGCAATCAACTTCTTAGATTTTTTGTCAAATGTTTCCAAAGAATATGCCTTGTCTCTTACCTCCATGAACAAGTTCTTCCTGCTCTGATTCAATGTAAGTTTTCAAAACCAACCACCGTAATGACCTGACACAACATCCTTCATGTCTGGTCGGTAATAAAACAAATTTGCCTTAATTATTAAAAATTATACTGGAAATATCCCTGAAAAGGAAAAAACAGGGGATCATCACGAATAAATGTCATAACATTACAGATCAATCAGATATCCATCGAAAGAGGGATAGTTGTGATTGGCGATAAACGGATACCCGTCAGCATCACATACAGGGACGGGCTTTTCAAAATGATAAAGCCGGGATGAAAACATATCAGTGGTATGCAAATCTCCTTTTGCCACAACTAATCTTTTTGCTTGTTTCATCCACAATATGTAACTTGTAATCCTTATCAGGACGGTTTCATGCATGAACAAACGAAGGAAATGTTAACCATTTATAACATAAACATGAACAGGTTAGCTTATATAACGGCATTATTATGCTGGTGCTCAGGATTAAATGCCCAGTTCGGAACACCCGCGCTTGTATCTCCTGAGATTGACGGAAACAACATTACCATCCGGTTCCGGGCTCCGAAAGCAATCAAGGTTGAGGTCACGGGTGACTTTCTTCCATCCAGGGAAGTCAAAACCGACTTCGGAACTTTCATGATGCCAGCTCCGGTTGAAATGTCGGAAGGTGAAAATGGCATATGGGAATATACCGCTGAAAATGTTGCACCGGATTTTTATACCTACACCATCACTGTCGATGGCGTTCAGATGCTGGACCCGAACAACCTCCAGACGGTGCGGGATGGCCAGAATGTGAGCAATCTCGTGATCCTGCCCGGTGAAAAAAGTAATCTTTACCTGGAAGCCTCCGGAAGGAAAGGTGTCTTGTCAAAGGTTTGGTATCCGTCACCCGCTTTCGGTGCTGAAAGAAGGATGTACATCTACACACCCTATGGTTACGGCGAGTCGAATAAGAAATATCCTGTACTCTATCTCCAGCATGGCGGCGGTGGTGATGAAGACGCATGGACATCCCTTGGCCGCGCCTGCCAGATACTGGACAATCTTATTGCCCAGGGCAAGGCCGAACCCATGATCGTGGTGATGCCAAATGCCAATCCCAACCAGCTGGCCTCCCCGGATATATTGAAGCCTTTGCCGGGGGCTTCAGTCATGCAGCAGAACAGGAGTTCCGAGGAATTTCATTCAGGGGGTGCCTATGTCAGGGATCTGATAGAAGACATAATTCCTTATGTAGAGTCACATTATCATGTTATCCGGAAAAAGGAATCCCGGGCGCTGGCAGGTCTTTCAATGGGAGGAATCTACACCCTGTATGCAACGGCCCGTTATCCTGATCTGTTCGGCTACATCGGCGTGCTGAGCATGGGCTTCACAGAGGACAGGGATCCGGTTGCCGAACTTAGCCCCGTGAAAAAGGCAGGATATAATCTGTACTGGGTTGGCTGTGGCAAGACGGACATGGCCTATCCAAATGCTGAGAGGCTGCTGAAGGCGCTTGATGATCTGGGGATGAAATACACCTATTTCGACAAAGTAGGCGGACACACCTGGGATACCTGGAGGGTATGCCTTAAGGAGCTGGTCCCGTTGCTTTTCAAATAGACGGTTTGTCAACCTGCGGTTGCCTGACTGGTAAGCTCAAGGTTATCAGATTGAGGATCTGATTGATTTTATAATCTGGTCATCAAATTATTCCTGGAATGTTCCGCTGTATCTCGGTGAAACGAAGGATTATTTCATTATCACCGGTACGGCATTAATGACAGGGGGACCGGTATACCTGGCAGACCTGCTGAATGCATTGAGGCCACTTATTGGCGTCAACCATGAGTATGGTCTGCCAAGTCTTCTTGATCCACTAGACATATGACAAACTGCCTAAACAGTAAAATCCTCATACGTTCCGGTTCTGACCGGTATATTTTATAAGCCTCTTCACAAAACCAACGGTAACGTAAATCTTTCTACTGGTAAACAACAAAACCCCCATCGCCGGTCCGGTTACTGAAACCGCTCCGGATTCGGGATGGAGGCCTTATTATTTAAAATGCGGCTTTGCTATAATTCCTTCAGGCAATACAGTTTCTTTTCACCTTTGAAAATATAGGCATCCCTGGCAACGGCGACGGGCGCCCAGAACTTATCGTCCAGTTTGTTCTGCCCCAGCACCTCGAAACTTGCCCCTGCCCTGACTACCTGGGTCACGCCCCTTTCATCGGTCAGATAAACCTTATTGTTGTATACCCATGGTGATACGTAAGCAGATGAAAGGGGACCGGCTTTCTCCTGGTAAAGCTTCTCACCGGTAGCGGCTCTGTAGCAACTTAATTCGCCGTTCCTGCTGCTCAGCATATAAATGTATCCGTCTGCCAGTGCGGGGGTGGCGTTCCCTATCATGGCGGATGAATCGGCCCAGACCACACCCTCACTGGTGAGTTCGCCCTCTGCAGGGGTTATGTCGCCAGAAGCTCCGGCCCTGACAGCAAAGAAAGGACCTCCACCGGTCATTCCACCGGGGCAGCCAATATACAGCCGTTCTTTATCACCAAAAGGCGAAGGTATTGTTTCCGCTCCGCCAATCTTAAGTTCCCACAACAGTTCACCGGTGGCGGGATCGTAGGAGCGTGCGGTCTTTCCGTTGAGGACCAGCTCTGTGCGAACCTTGTTCCGCCAGATATACGGGGAGCTGTAGGTTGTTTTTTCATCCCTGGCCACTTTCCACTTCTCCTCTCCGGTTGCTCCGTCAAGGGCGATAACGAATGAGTTTTCCTCGTTGTCGACCTGGATATATAGCACCCCTTCATGAAGAACGGGCGAAGAACCGGTACCCCAGCTGTTCCTGGTTTTATAGGAGCCGAGGTCTTTCTGCCACAGAAGGTTTCCATCCATGTCATAGCAAAAGACTCCTATCATGCCAAAATATACATAGATCCTTTCACCGTCGGTCACGGGGGTCTCGGATGCGTAACCGTTGCCCGGGTTTGTCCCTCCTCTTGGATTGCCCTTATGGGACACTTTTTTCCAGATCTCTTTGCCTGTGTTCAGATCGATACAG
>JAXDCR010000275.1:0-19519 GCA_034677845.1 Bacteroidales bacterium
GCGGGGGAGCCGGCATGGCGCCCCTGCGCTCACATATTTTTCACCTGCTGAGAACCCTGGGCACTGACCGCAAAATCAGCTTCTGGTACGGGGCAAGGTCACCGATGGACATATTCTATGAATCCGATTTCAGGAAACTTGAGCAGGATCACCCGAATTTCACTTTCCATATCGCCGTGTCGGAATGGAAGGACATGCCTGAGTGGACGGGACTCAAGGGAATGATCCATCAGGTGCTGCTGGATGAGTATCTGAATGATCACCCGGATCCGGCATCGGTAGAATATTATCTGTGCGGACCCCCAGCCATGACCGGAGCCGTCCTTACCATGCTATACTCCCTGGGTGTACCGGACAGCATGATAGAATTTGATGATTTTGGAGGATGATACAGCAGGATGACACACCCAGGTGCATGCGGCGGAAGAACTGTGCAGTCCGGCTTTCGATACTATCTGCGGTTGCCGCAGCGATTGCCGTCATCAGCCTGTCACCCGGAAGAGGTACCTACCGGTCCTTTTTCGGCACCGCACAGGGCACCACATACCATATCACCTATGCCAGCCGTAAAAATCTGAACCTTCAACCCCGGATCGACTCCATCCTGGCTGATTTTGACATGTCTCTTTCAATATACGAGGAAAATTCCATCATTTCGAGGTTCAACCGCAATGATACCCTTGCCGTGGCCGATGACAAATTTGAAACTGTTTTCAACAAATCTTATGAGGTCTACCTGAAAACAGACGGAGCCTTTGACATCACGGTGGCCCCGGTTGTCAATGCCCTTGGATTCGGGCCCTCTGATACGGCCGTTGTTGACAGTATGCTGATCGACAGCCTGATGAACTACATCGGAATGGACAAGGTGAGCCTTGTAAACGGCAGGCTCGTGAAGAAGGAACGGGAACTGATGCTCGATGTGAACGCCATTGCACAGGGTTATGCGGTCGACGTGGTTGCAGCCTATTTGGAAAGCCTTAACATTAAGAATTATATGGTTGAGATAGGAGGGGAGGTCCGGGCCAGGGGAAGGAACGGGAACAACGAGTTCTGGCGCATCGGTATCGACAAACCTGTTGAGGGGAACATGACCCCGGGTTCTGACCTGCAGGCCATCATACACCTGAGGGACAGGTCACTGGCCACCTCGGGAAACTACCACCGCTTTTATGAAAAAGATGGTGTCAAATACGTACATACCATTAATCCGAAAACGGGATACCCGGTCATCTCCAATTTACTGAGCGCCACTATAGTGGCTGAAGACTGCATGACAGCCGATGCCTATGCCACCGCGATGATGGTCATGGGTCTGGAAAAATCAATTCAGTTCCTCAGCGAGAACCAATTCCTGGAAGCCTACCTGGTATTTGCCGATGACAAAGGTGCCTTTCAGGTATATATGACCCCGGGACTGCATGAATTCATGGCTGAATAACCTCTGACACCCTCAGAACCCTCCTGAAAAGCACCCTGACCCGACAACAATAAAAAACCCTGCCTTGTTTCAGGGGCAGGGTTTCATCATGATTACTATGCGTCAGGACTGGGGACATTCCACATCCGAATGGTCAGCCGCCCAGCAATGCCATGCTGAGTTGTAATACACCCTACCCTCATGGGTTTCTGTGTTGAGGTTAATTTCATATTCCTTGTCTTCCTTGGCGTCATACAGAATATAATAGGCATTGTATACGGGATCTTCACTGATGCCATATTCGATATAACTACCCTCATAGTTATGCCCTTCGAGCACCAGGGTATATTTGATACCGAAAGTTTCCTTCTCCCAGTCATGGTCCCAGAGAACCGAAAGCCAGGGTTCCGGGGAGCCGGGACTGTTGTATATTGTCCATTTCCCTCCAGTTCGGTCTTCGTCAAAGCTGCCGTCAAACCAGATAAAATCCTGAAACCCTCCTGTCTTTGACACATGCATCTCAACATCAACGGAATCATCCCTGACAAAGGCAAAGAGCTCGGCCGTGTAAATGGTATCCCGCACTGTCACGTTGTATGACCATCGCCACGTGTTTTCCTCCACCAGTATGGCTTCATGTTTCAGGGCTTCGGCATAGGAGGCCACCGGAACGATCATATAGGCCGCCAGTACTGTATTCCAGTAATTGACAGCCAGGGCAGCGGCAAAAAAGTTAGTATAGGTGGGCGTGCTTTTCTTAGTTTCCGAGAACTCCTCAACATCGATACTGAAAGAGCTCATGGGAGGCAGCTGGGGGGCTTCGTCCTTGTCCTTTTCACAGCTGTAGCTGATGACCAGTGTCATTAACAGCCATACGGATAGCATTTTGCTTATTTTCATTTTCTGCGTTTATTTTATTATTAATGTATTAATTATTAAATGATTACAAAACATGTGGAGCATTCAAACAACCATTATCGCATGGGCCGTTTCTTTGACATGGGTGGCTCATAACGCTGGTATTTACATATTGGGCTAGTATACGTAATTCTGCATGAAAAGTTTAAAAGTGGCTATTCCGGGTCTGTCAGCCTGATCGCCTGAAAAACGAACCCAAAGGTATTTTATTGCAGGGAGGTGTTTTTATAAAGAAGCCGGTAACCCCGGCAAATATTCCGGTAATTCCAGGAACTCAGACAGGGCCTTAAGGAAGGCAGCCGGCTGTTCTGCATGCATCCAGTGGCCGGCATCCGGGATGACGCTAATCACTGACAAAGGGAAAAGATACCTGATCATCTTTTCATCTTCGGGCCGTATATAATCGGAATACTCTCCCTTCAGAAAAAGGACGGGACGTTTGTATGGCACGGCCAGCCTGATGTCTTCCGGATATATGGCTGAGGCGATATCATCCATATGCTTCGCCAGTGCATCCAGATTGAATTGCCAGTAATATCCACCTTCTCTGCTTCGCCTGAGGCTCTTAAGAAGAAATTGACGCACGTCCTCACGGGGAAAGTCGGGTTCCAGGAGTTCATCGGCCTGTTCCCTGCTTGAGACGGCACCGGGATTCAGGGCCTGCAGTGCTCTGATAATGCGGGTATGCACGGCTACTGTCTGGTTGTGAACCGCATGGTGGTATGAGCCCGGTGATATATCCACAATGACCATCCTGTCTGCCAGTCCGGGATAATGCAGGGCAAATGACATCGCTGTCTTGCCGCCCATTGAATGACCCACCAGAACGGCAGACCGGATATCCCTCTCGATGAACAGTTCATACAGGTCCTCGCGCATCAGATCATAGTCGTGATCCGGGTGGTGCGGCGAATTGCCATGGTTCCTCTGGTCGACCAGATAAACCGTGTAAAAGGGCGACAAGGCTTTACCTATCGTGTACCAGTTTTCGCCGGATCCGTAAAGGCCGTGCAGGATAACAAGCGGTTTGCCGGTACCGAGCGTCCGGCAGAAAAGTTTCATCAGGCTAGCTGTTCAAGGTAAAGGTGGATAGTCTGCTCCAGACCCATATACAATGCATCTGATATAAGTGCATGACCGATGGATACTTCAAGGAGATTTTCGATGTTTTCCCTGAAATAACGCAGGTTTTGCAGGTTAAGGTCATGACCTGCATTCAGTTCAAGTCCGCATTCCTTTGCCTTCAGGGCTGCCCTTATATAGGGTCTGATAGCCTGTGCACGGTCATACTGGTACTTGCTGGCATAAGGTTCGGTGTACAGCTCGATGCGTTGTGTGCCGGTGGCGGCGGCCCTTTCGATCTGCTCCAGATCGGTCTCGATGAAAAGCGAGGTGCGGATGCCGCTTTGCTTAAGCGTTGAGATCACATCTTTCAGAAACTTCTCATATTTGATCACATTCCATCCCTGGTTTGAGGTTATCACATCATGAGAATCCGGAACGAGCGTAACCTGGTGAGGCCTGACCTCCAACACCAGGTCAAGGAACCGCTGTGAAGGGTATCCTTCAATGTTGAATTCGGTGACGATATGGGGTCTGATATCCCTGACATCCTGGTAGCGGATGTGCCTTTCATCCGGTCTCGGATGCACCGTAATGCCCTGTGCTCCGAATCTCTGGCAGTTGATGGCAGCTTCCAGCACGTTCGGCTGATTGCCTCCCCGCGCATTGCGCAAGGTGGCAATCTTGTTTATGTTCACGCTTAATCTGGTCATATCCTGAATACTTGGAATTTAGTCAAATATAAAGTAATTTTAGATGCCGCTTGGCAGCTTTCCGCCCGGCGCCATCCGGCCCTGCCCGGATCCGTGTTCATGAGATGAACCGGATTGGAGGTGCCTGCTTTAAGCCGCAGCGGTAAAATTATATGCTTTTATTATATGTTTGCAAGGGATCTGATATCTGAGTTTGTTCCGGCTTTGCATACCTCAGACAGCGGCCAGAAAGCTTTGTACTGGATGGATATCTTCCGGATATCGCACCTTCCCATTGTAAACAATGAGGATTTTCTGGGACTCATTTCAGATAAGGATATTTATGACAACAACATGGCAGAGGAACCCATCGGCAATCATTCCCTGTCACTTTTCAGTCCCTTTGTCACCGAAAACCAGCATGTGTATGAGGCGGTCGAACTGGCTTCCCGGCTGAATCTATCAGTGGTCCCCGTTCTGGATTTGAACAATCATTATAAGGGACTGATAACCTTGAATGACATGATCCATTTTTTTGCTGACCATTCTGCCCTGAAAGAACCGGGAGCTATTATTGTACTCGATATGAGCATGATGGATTATTCCTTATCTCAGATTGCCCAGATAATCGAATGCAACGATGCCAAAATAATCAGCCTGTACGTCAGCTCGCATTCAGCTTCCACAAGACTGGAAGTGACAATCAAGATAAATAAGAATGACCTGAGCTCGATCATTCAGACCTTTAACCGTTATAATTACACAGTCAGAAGCACTTTCATGGACCAGGACGATATGAACAGCTTCTATGAGAGCCGCTACGAGATGTTCATGAAGTACCTGAATATATGAACAATCAGGCCTCACCTTACCCTCATGCCGGAGCCTGTTGTAAACTTGGTTCCCGGAATTGCCGTGCTTTTTTGACCCTCTGCCGTGCAGCAACCCGTTTGGCACAGATAATCAAACGATTAATCTTTATTTGGGTGCCGCATACGTTATTGAACCAGCTTATAATTAATAATTTAATGATAGAATAAACGTATGAACCCTCCATGTTTTGAAAACACAAACAAGCATGAAAATATTTTTTAAACATGGAGGTTCCATGTGACCTTAAAAATTTAAATTATTTACACATGAAAATTGCCTTGTACGGAAAAACCTTCAGTGAGGATTTCAGACCATATATATCAGAGCTGCTCGGGAAACTTGCAGCACATCGCACTGAGCTGTCCGTTTTTGGTCCTTTCCATGCATTCATCGGCCATGACAACATGGACCGGTATGCGGTCAGTCATATTTTCACCGGTGAAGATGACTTTCAGGCCGATTGCGAGCTGATGGTGAGCATAGGCGGAGACGGAACATTCCTGGAATCACTGCCTATCGTTATCCGGCATGATATTCCTGTTGTCGGTATCAATTCAGGCAGGCTTGGCTTCCTGTCCTATATTTCAAGAAATGATATCAACCAGGCTTTCGATTCAATACTTGACAGGCGTTTTGACATTGAATACCGCAGCCTCATCTGTGTCGCAAGTCCCGATTCACTGTTCGTGGGACTGAACTTCGCCCTGAATGACATTACGGTCCATAAAAGCGACTCCTCCCTTATCACTGTCGATGCAAGCATAGACGGGGAATTTCTGACAACATACTGGACTGACGGACTGATCATATCAACCCCGACGGGTTCCACTGCCTATGCCCTGAGTGTGGGGGGACCAGTGGTGGCGCCCGGTTCAGGGAATCTCATAATAGCCCCTATTGCCTCGCACAACCTGAGTGTGAGACCTCTGATCGTGCCCGATACATCCCGGATCAACCTGCGGGTCAACAGCCGGAATGACAAGTTCTTCATCACGGCTGATAACCGAACCGAGCTCCTTCCGACCGGCATTCCCCTTGCAATTGGTAAAGCATCCTCCAGGCTGAAGATGATCCGCCTGCACGGAACAAGCTTCTATGCCACTCTCAGAAACAAACTGATGTGGGGTGTGGATAAACGCAACTGATTAAGAATTCAGAAAAAGCCGTTCTCAGGTATCCCGATCAGAAGGTTTCGGGTATCTTCGGCGAAACGCCTCAGCCTGTATATGTCATATTCCTTCAGGTCAAGGGAGTCCCCGTTCTTCTCAAAAAGCCGCACCGGAAGTATACAGAAAGACGATTTTCCGGGCTTGTCTTCACGGTATACCCACGCCGGCATAAAGCTGCAATTCATGATAAATGTGCGGCCGCCGCTTTTCCCCAGGCGCAGTTCAAAAAGGATTCCGCCATCGCGGTACCGGTCGCGCTGGTTTGAAACAAAAATCCCCAGTGAATAAACCACCACGGTGCACAAGGATGAATCGATGCGGTGAACCAACTCCACGGGCTGCACGACATGCGGGTGTGAACCGATCACCGCATCGGCGCCGTTGGCCAGCAGGAACTTAGCCAGCAGGCGCTGCATTTCATTGGCCTCACGTTCATACTCGTTGCCCCAGTGTATGGTCACAATCGTGAAGTCTGGTTTTGCCAGCGCCGCTTTTTTCAGGTCATCCCTGATCTGCAGGCTGTCAATGCGGTTGATGACGAAAGGTTCCGGAATTGTCAGGCCGTTTGTGCCGTATGTGTAATTCAGCAGGGCTATGCGGATATTCCTTTTTTCAAGGATCAGCGGGTAATCAAGCTCCCGTGACCGTGCATCGGCAAAGGTGCCTGTATGCAGCAGATCCAGCGAATCCAGCACCGACAGGGTCCTCACAAATCCTGCCTCCCCCCTGTCAAGGGCATGATTGTTAGCCTGGATCATAACATCAAAGCCCGCATCACGCAAGGCAATGGCAAGGGCATCGGGACTGGAGAACTCAGGGTATCCTTTGTATGGAGGGCCTGCCAGCGTTACCTCCAGGTTGGCCACTGCAATATCCGCCTGACTTATATAGGGAGACACATACCGGAACACAGGCCCGTAGTCATATGAATTTGTCACCGTGTCCCGGGCCGCTGTGATCTGAGCGTCATGTCCCATTACATCCCCTGCAAATACAATCGTAAGGCTCAGCGTGTCATTTCGCTGGGGGTATGCATGGATGGCACCCGCAGCAAGCAGACAGATCATGCCAAGAACAGGGATAACCTTATTGCCGTATGTGGATTCAGCATTCAATTCATTTTTTCCCTTATCCAGAAGAAATGCAGATGCCGTTTCTCAAAAGCCCTGCTTTACCAGCCCCCGCTGGCTCCGCCGCCACCGAAACTGCCTCCTCCCCCTCCGGAGAATCCGCCAAAGCCACCTCCGAAGCCCCCGCCGGAAGAGCCGCCAAACCTGCCACTTCCCGATGTGAAATCTCTCCAGCTGCTGTGGGATGAACTTCCCATCCCCATAAGCCACCAGGGAACTGAACGGGTTGGCGAATAGTATCGGTGCCGCGCACGGATCACACTGACCATGAATACCAGAAAAAAAACCAGGATAATGAATGTTGCCGCAACCGGCAGTTCATCTTCACCGGACCTGCCGTTTTTCTCAGCCGTGAACTCTCCGCGGGTCAGCGACATCAGCACGTTTGTTGCCGAGTCCAGACCCGCAAAATAATTCCCCTGCTGAAAGGCAGGATTAATAACATTATTGATCAGCCGTTTGGCAATGGCATCCGGAACCGCCCCCTCCAGGCCGTATCCGGTCTGTATGGTGAGCTTGCGGTTAAGGGGACTGATAAGAATCAGTATGCCATTGTCCTTGCCTTTCTGTCCGATGCCCCACTTTTGGCCCAGCCGGGCGCCGAAATCGTCGATTTCGTATCCCTGCAGGTCATCCAGCGTCACCACATATATCTGGGTGGAGGTTTCATTGTTGAATGCAAGAAGCTTGTTGTTCAGCTCGACCTGCTGGTATTCCGTCAGCAATCCCGCATAATCATTCACAAGCCGAAACGGCACCATCGGCTCAGGGAAGTTCTGCGCGGTGAGTTCGCCCCGGATCGGCAGAAGAATCAGAATTACTGACTGTATGATGACGCGTAATTTCATGACTCAAATGAAATGTCATCCGAAAGTTCATTCCTGTCTGTTCCCTCATGCGGAAAATAGGCCTTAAGCTGTTGTCCCGCCATCTCTATCCCTTTGCACAAACCTTGCGCAAACTCACCTTTACTGAAGTAACCGCTCATTAACATCCTTATCTGTTCCCAGAAGTCAGCGGGAACGACTTTGTTGATGCCCGCGTCACCGAGTATGGCAAACTTCCTGTTCAAAATTGAAAAATAGAACAGCACGCCATTCCTTAAGCGGGTGTTTTGCATGCCGAGCCTTGCAAAAACAGTGGCGGCCCGGTCAAGCACTTCACCGTGAAATGAAATTTCAACATGCACTCTCAACTCTCCGGAGGTTTCACGCTCGGCAAGCTCAATGGACCGCCTCAGAAGTATCTTCTCCCCCTCGTTGAAAAAATCGGATGCCCGCATCAGCATTGGGTTAGAATTCCACGACCGGTACCGTTTCCGCGCCTTCAACAGATTCAAAATAAGGTTTCTGAGTGAAACCAAGCAACCGTGCATAAATGACTGTCGGAAACCTTTTTATGGCAGTGTTATAGGTCGTTGCCGTTTCGTTAAAGGTCCTCCGCTCAACAGCAATCCTGTTCTCAGTACCTTCGAGCTGAGCCTGCAGTTCCAGGAAGTTCTGGCTGGCTTTCAGATCAGGATAATTTTCAACAATGGCAAGCAGGCGGCTGAGCGCAGCGCTGACCTCTCCCTGGGCAGCCTGGTATTCCTGCAGCGCTTCTGTCGTCATGTTTTCCGCATCAATCGTGACGGATGTGGCTCTGGTTCTTGCTTCGACAACCCGGGTAAGGGTTTCCTGCTCATATTCGGCATACCCTTTTACTGTGTTTACCAGATTGGGTATCAGATCGGCACGACGCTGGTACTGGTTTTCAACATTGGCCCATTCACGGGTGACCTGCTCGCGCAGACCAACCAGGTTGTTATAATCACTGCATCCCCTTAATACAAGAAGGACCAGAACGACAAGCACGACAATCCAGATTATACGGTTTTTCTTCATATCACAGAAATGATTAAATGTTGATGGATAACAAATACATGTTTTTTTCGTTACCTGGTACATTAAGGATATCGAAAATACGATATCATTTCGATTTTTGGCATGATTTTTATTAATTATTGATAGAACGGGTAAATGAACGGTTCAATGATCATTAAGAAAGTCAACCGAAAATGTATTGTTCCCTGCATGATGACGATGCTGTTGCTGCTGGCCGGCAATTCCTGCGAGATTGTCGATGAAATGACAGATACCGATGTTGAATCCCTGGAAGGGGAGTGGTTGTGCAATGAACAGAGCGAGCAGTACAAAGCTTCACTGTTGACATACACCGTAAGAATATATGCCGACGACGACAGGTACAGCGGCATCATCCTGGAAAACTTTTACCAGCTGGGGGATGTGGCTGTCAGGGCAACGGTTACAGGTGCAGTTATCACAATCGGCAGCCAGGTTGTAGAAGGCGGATTTACAATCGGTGGCACCGGCACCATCTCATCCGGCAATTCAAGGATTATCTGGAGTTACACGGTTGACGACGGAAGTCATGTCATTGACCATGTGACTGCCGTTTACACAAAATTATAAATCCACATTGGCATCATGGCTGAAATGGGCAATGCTCCGGTAGACCCTTCTTTTAACCTCCTCCGGTGACGGGTTCAGTTCCCCGGTGAGGAAAGTTCCCCTCGCTGTATCAATCCGCTCATAAACCATCAAATAAAGGTTGAATATGATGTGCAGGCTGAGCAGGTATCTGGGTTCAAGAAAGTGCCCGATCCTGCTGATGACGTCATGCGTCTGATTCATGTATTTTTCAGCCATCCTGCGATATTCTTCAATCATGTTCCTGAAATTCTGCGTGAGAGGTCTTCCGTGTGCAAATTCATAAAGGTCAGGATGCGACAGGCCGTTTCGCTCCAGCACATCTGTGGCGAAATAATTCAGGTGATTGTGCTGGTCTTTCTGAAAATCCCTTATTATGTGCACCAGATAGCTGAACATGGCGCAGGGTGTGGCTGCCTCCTTTACGTCGAAGGCGGGGGCATGATACTGTTCACCGTCAAAAGACAGACCGCACAGGTGCACAAAAATGGATGCCGGAGCTATGGAAGCACCTTCGCAGTATGCCAGGAAATCTTCCAGGGTGCTGAATCCGCTGTGGCCAATATCATACATCATGGCACGGGTAAAATCCTCCATGGCCCAAAGGGGGATATGGAACCTGATTAAGGTATCGGCCAGCTGCAGTTCAGACGGATCCGGCGATCCGGCTGCCGCTGACCGGATACTGTCAAGCCATGCGCACACAGACCTGTAGAACTCCGGTTTCCTGGTTGCCTCAATTTCAGCGTGAAGTGATTTATAATCGTCGATAAGATCATCGATTTTCCTCATCATCCGGTAGCAATTTCTGGCAGCTTCATAGCGCTCCCTGTCCCAGAAGCTTGCGGCTACCAGTATATTCGGGTGCTCAGTGATCCTGCTGAAGTCTATTTCACGGAACCTGTCAAGGTATGTTGTTTCCATCGCCATTTTCATTTATGATCCGATCCGAGGTCAGTTTGGCGGAAAGCAGCACAAGAGGAACACCGTTGCCCGGGTGTGTGCTGCCGCCCGTGAAATACAGGTTCCTGTATCTTCTGTGCCTGTTGTGGGGTCTGAAATAACCCATCTGCAGAATGTTGTGGGCAAGGCTGCCAAATGTCGCCCCCCTGGACAGGTTGTACACGGATTGCCAGGTTTTGGGAGTATAACAGATCTCAAATTTGATATGTTCTTCCAGATCTGTCAGTCCCGCCTGTGCCAGCCTCTTCAGTACATACTTCCTGGCTTCGTTCTTCAACTGGTTCCAGTCTCTCTGCCTGAACTCATCCAGGTGTCCCGCCGGGATGATGACTGAAAGACTGTCATGTCCTTCCGGTGCCGCACCAGGATCAGTGCGCACCGGTGCATGAACGTAAAAGCTGGGCCGGGAGGAGAGGGATTGCCTTCTGAATACCTCCCGGAGGTTGGCCCTGTATTCAGACGATATGAAAACACTGTGATGCCCCAGCCGGGGATACACTTTATCCAGCCCCCAGTGCAGCACGATTGCCGAACAGGTGTAGCGCAGACGGTCAATTCTCCTGCTCCGCAGACTGCCCGGAAGCAGTTGCCGGTACACATAAGGCAGGTCAGCGTTGGCGACAATTACCGGTGCACAGGCGACTTCGCCCCCTTCCAGTACAACGCCGGTGGCTTTATTTCCTTCTGTCAGTATCCGTTGCACCGGTGAGTTACAGAGAATTTTTACACCAATACGCTCTGCCGTTTCCATCAGAACACGTGTGATGGCATGCATGCCGCCCACGGGGAACATGGACCCTTCTGTAAGTTCTGCCGCGGGCAGCATTGAAAATAACGCAGGAGCCCTGTAAGGATTCTGTCCCACATAAATATTCTGAAATGTAAAGGCCGTTCTCAGATGTTCATGCCTGAAAAACCTGCGGGCATATGCCTGGTGACTTCTGAATGCCCTGAGCCTGAAAAGAAGCAATGCATTGGAAGGTGTGGCAAAGGAAAAAAAAGACGTGAAATTTCTGGTCAGCAGCCGGTTCAGTGCCAGTCTGAAGAGTTCGTAACCTTTGCTGATATATGACCTTGCCCGTTCATAGCTTCCTCTTTCGACACTTTCCAGTTCTTCACGCAGCTTTTTGTCATCTGTCGTGAACTCTATGGCAGTGCCGTCGTCATAATAAACCGTGTACAGGCCGGTAAGGGGTTTAAGGGCCAGGTTCCTATGAATTTCAGGGTCGAGGGATTCAAGCACTTCCTTGTAAACACCTGGCATCAGGTAGATCGTTGCTCCCGTGTCGAACCGGTGACCGTCGCGGAGAAGCTGACCACAGCGGCCTCCGGGTGATGGATTTTTTTCGAATACAGTGACGCCGAATCCTTTCCTGGCAAGGAAAAGCGAAGTGGCGAGTCCGCCCACTCCCGCCCCGATGACAATGGCCTTTTTCTTTTCCGTCATTTATATCATCCGGTTGAGATTATAATCAATTGACTGCCGAAAATAGGAAATTTTTATGCAATTCAAGAACGGCGGGCAGCGGTGAAGAAATTCTGACAGCAGACATCTGCCATTCAGCGAACCCGGGTATTTTATTGGTTATTTGCAAACCACTTCATTTTTTTGTAACTTTCCTGAAAACACCGTCATGGCTACTTCGGAACCACACACCGGCAATGCATCAGGTAAAAAGCTCATCCGCAGGATACTTGTACCCGTAGATTATTCTGAATGTTCGGGTTTCGCCTGCCGTTATGCAATAAAGCTGGCTCATGTGATCGGAGCAGAGATACGCCTTTTTCACGCCTATTACACTCCGGCATTTGACCTGGTTGAGCTGGCCGGCACCATGCAGTCGCAATCACAGCTGCGTGAGGAGGTTTTTACCAACCTTGAGGAAAACGAACAAAAGACGATGGAGGACTATGCAGCCAGTCTGAGGGAATATATGGCTGAAAACAATCTGACCGGAATACCCATCTCTCATGAAATCGTTGCGGGTGTGCCTGAGGATGAGATTATCCGGCACAGCAGGGAATATGAACCGGATATGGTTGTCATGGGCACCAAAGGCAGGGGGAAGGGCATCAATGCCATTATGGGCAGTGTCACGGCAGGTGTGATTGCGCGAATCCAGTACCCGCTGATGGCCATACCTGAAAAATATACCTTCATTGGTGAGAAAAACATTAAGAACATTGTCTATGTGACTGAATTCGACGAATCGGATTTTCTGTCGCTTAAAAAGCTCATTGAACTGACGGATAAGCTCAATCTCAACATCCACTGCGTGCATATCGGGGAGGATCCGAAATCCTGGGACAAGGTAAAGATGGAGGGATTGATGGAGTATTTCAGGAAGTCATATGGCAAGACACAGGTAGAATACAGCTTTATCAGTCAGAAGAGGCTGCTGCATGATATAGACGCACTGATCAGGGAAAAGAATATCCATATCCTTTCCCTTACTGCGCACCGTCAAAGTATTTTTGAAAAGCTTTTCAAAACCAGCATGACCAAAACGCTCTTTTATCACACAAGCATACCCTTGCTGGTCTTCCGCGGCTGAGCGGCCGGAAAAGCCAGTTGCTGAGCGGCTGGCTGTTTTTCTTTTAGTATCATTCAGGTTTGTACACGACACCTCTGTTGGTCTTTCCGTCAATCTCAACACGCAGGGCGCCGTCGAGGTGTACATGTCTAAGATGGCCGGATTCGGATGCAGTCTCCAGATTGTCAACATAATGCCTGTCAAAATAACCGTCTTTCAGGTAAGGATTTATGGTCAGGTAACCAACGCCGAAAGAAGTCAGGTTATGGAAGAAATGGGTGCCCTGGCTCGGGTCGACTCTGAAATTCTCCATACCTGACTCAACAATCAGCCTGGCTGCCGATATCTGGGCCCAGCGGACGGGTATGCCAAGCCACGGATCACTTGATCCCCACCTGCCGGGACCGACCAGAATGTAGGAGCGGCGCGACCGGAGAAATTTGTCGTTCAGCTTTTCCAGTTCTATGACAATTTCATTGCTTTCCGCTTCGGTGAACCTTTCCGGCTTCACATAGACTATATCGTGCAGGTTCTTATATACACCGTTGCCCAGTGCTTTTTCGGAATAAATGATAACATCGTCGAGTCTGATGTTGTCAAGCTTGAAATTGATGTTTTGCTCATTTGTAACAATTGGCCTGATCTGCAGAAGGTTAAATGTGGGTGGCTGATCCTGGTCTGCTTCCAGGTTAACGGCAAACTCAATCTCTATATGGGTGTTCATTATTTTTTGTCCCGTCTCAAGCAAGTTCTCCAGGATTTCGGCAAGCGGAAATGCATTGCGTGACAAGATACCGGAAAAGGTGAGGATTTTCTCTCCGGGGTAATAATAATTATCACGGATCATATTGTTTTCCCGGTCAAATACGGAGGTTACCTGGCGAAGGCTTTGATCCTCCTCAGCTTCTCCGACTTTAAGTTTAAGAAGGTTTATCCTGTCGTCGGGCGAGGGCAGGAAATGGTCAGGGTTCATATCAAGCGCATAAAAGTACTTCTGTGTCGATCTCACCGCCATTTCTGTGGTTGACAGCTGCATGATCCTTTTGGGATACCTCGGGGAGAACCTCAGTCCTTCACCGCCTTCCGCAATAAGCTTACCCAGACCGAAAGCAATAGTGGCAATGCCATCCTGTGCCTTTTCAGGATATACCGGGTAAAAGTTGATCGACCTGGCGACGCCTGAAATGATTGGGTAATAGCGTTGTCCGTATTGTTTGCCGCATACCTGCTGGATTATGATGCCCATTTTTTCCTCATCGATTATGTTGGAGGTAGCCATGGCATATGCTTTGCTGGCCCTGAAAAACACGGAGGCATACACACCCTTTATTGCCATTTCGAGCATGCGCAGGAATCGCGACTTGACCGGCACGAATGGAATCATGTAGGTGTTATAGATGCCGGCAAACGGCTGGTAATTTGAATCTTCCAGTTTGCTGGATGAGCGCACGGCCAATGGCCTGCGGGCATGCAGCACGATGGTCTCAAGGTCCTGCAGGATATGCTCCGGCAGGCGGGCGGCAATAAACCTCTCCAGAATAGCCCTGTCATCCAGTCCCGATGTCCCTATGCCGTAAAGATTGTTACCGGCCATGAACTCATCAAAGACCTCAGTGCTCAGCACGATTGTATTTGGAATGGCAATAACTGCGTCCCTGACCTGCGTGAGGGTTTTTTCCTGTTTAAGGTAGCTGTCAACAAAAGCCAGACCCCTTGCTTTTCCTCCGATCGAGCCTTCACCAATGCGCGAGAATCCGACATATTCGTCGTACAGCTGCCGGTCAAATGCCGCAATGACTCCCTTTGCCTTGCTGGTCCGGTATCTGCTGATAGCCTGATAGATATACTTCCTGACATCGTTCAGATTGTTAAAATCCTCCAGCTTGACAGGCTTGAAAATCTGTGCAATGGGAAATAGAGCCCTGGCATTCAGCCACTTGGATATATCATCCCTGCGTGTATGGTATATCAGGATATCTTCCGGCACTGTCAGGATCATTTGCTGCAGATCCCTGAGGTTGGCAGCCACAGCATATTGTTCGAGCGTGCGTGGATCCCTGAAAATGAACTCCCCGAATCCGAAATCCTTTAAGATATAATTTTTCAGTTCGCTGTACAGATTTTTTGAGTGTTTGTGCAGAAATCCCGCACCCAGTTCGCGTGCGGCTTTTTCGTTCGAAAGGTCTGAGGATTGCAGCAAAACCGGAATATTCCTGTCTTCCGATTTCACCATTTTGCATAATTCAAGGCCGGCCGGAACTTTCTGTTCCTTTCTGTTGGAAGTCATTTTAAAGCTGACATCTGAGATGATGCCTATTATATTATGCCGGAATTTATCATAAAGGGCAAGTGCATCGCTGTAGTTCTGAGCCAGCAGTATCTTGGGCCTTCCCCTGCGCCTGAGCATCTTCTGATGCTCGTTCAGGGCTTCCTTCATAAATTCCATGGATTGTTCCAGAACTATCTTGTACAGGTCAGGCAGAAAGGATGAGATGAACCTAACTGAGTCCTCGACAAGCAGAATGGCCTGAACACCGACCTTTGAAATGTCAAAATCAGCATTCATTTTGTCCTCCAGCAGCTTGATGATGGCCAGCAGCAGGTCGCTGTTGCCCAGCCAGCAAAACACATAATCGACTGCGCTTAGGTCCTCATTTTCAAGTTTAAGGGATACTTCCCTTGAAAAGTGCGTCAGGATTACTATCGGGATCCTTGGGTGACGTTCCTTGATATTGCGTGCCAGCTCAAAAGTATCCACATCACCAATGCTGAGCATTTCAATGACGAGGTCTATCTGTTCCTTTTCCAGCAGCTGCATTGCCTTCCTGGCCGAGTCTGCGTGGATAAATACAGGAGGATAGCGCAGGTTCAGCGAAACATACTCGTTGAAAATCTGTTCATCGATCCGTCCGTCTTCCTCCAGCATGAAGAAGTCATAGCTGCTGCAAATGACAAGCACACGGTTGATGCGGTTTTGCATCAGCAGGTTGAATGAGGTGTCAGAAAAATAATAGGTACCTGTAAGGTTTTCTTCAATTTTCTTACCCATCTTGCTTACCTCATGATTAGGCAAAGGTTTCCGGTATGAAAACATTCCCGTGTCTCAGCGGGTCAATCTGCCCTGCATTTGCGGGCAGATCTGTCAACAGTTCCCCAGGTTGCATGCCTGGAAATTTAAGCGGCAATTCTGTTTCACTCTTCATCAATTCCAGAGATCTGCTTTTTCAAGCTTAATATCCTGACCGAAAAACAATCGTGTGATGGCCTGAAAATAGTCTGTATAGTCTGACACGTAAAATCTGTCTCCCGATCCCGGCACGTCGGACAAGCGGGAGCCGGAGACCATAAGATTCCGCAGGTAACCGGCCACAATGTTTGACGAGTCAATGATATCAAGTGCGAAATTATAGTATTTGCTTATCTGATTTTTGATTATCGGGTAGTGGGTGCATCCAAGAATCAGGGCGTCTATGTTGCTGATTTCCGGTTTGGACAGATATGACCTGATGACAGCATTGCTGATGTCGTCAAAAATAAAACCCTCCTCAATCATGGGCACAAGAAGGGGTGTGGCCAGTGACGATACCGATATCATAGGATTCCGTGCAACCAGTTTTTGTGCATAGCTTCCGCTGTTGATGGTGCTTTTTGTGCCGATCACGCCGATGCGCCTGTGGTTGGTGTTCCGGATCACATGGTCCACCACCGGGTTGATCACATCCACAACAATGGCCTGGTCTCCCGCTTCCTCGAGTATGACATCCAGGGCATTGGCTGATGCTGTGTTGCAGGCAATGACAATTACCCTGCACTGCTTTTCAAGCAGAAAACGGGTGATGCGCCTGGAGTAAGCCATAATTGTCTCAGGCGACTTGTCGCCATATGGCAGATGGGCCGTGTCTCCGAAATACACAAGGTTTTTTTCCGGCAGCATCTGTCTGATGGCACTTGCCACGGTCAGTCCGCCCACTCCTGAATCGAATATTCCGATAGGGTCATTGTTCATTTCCTGCTTCATAAGTATCGATATTGCTTTTTATAGTCCAGTTAAGGATGCATGCCTTATAAGGCATTCCATAACCATTTCTATGTAAACTTACATAAAATCGTTTGATCTCACACAGGCAGAGAAAAGGAGATTTATCGGGGAAAAAGCTGATATACGGCAGACCATTGAGGTCAGTGGACAAGGCAGATAAGGCAGGCAGAGGATAAACTTCCTCAGGATGTGATAATTAACTGAACTCCAATACTCTTATCGGGAGTATATCCTGGTTCTGCGGTGCATTGCAATAAAAAATCCCCTGGTCTATCCGGTGAACAATCCATTGGGATGGGCCTTATGGGCACACCACCCGCATCATTCAAGGCCCAGCTTTTTCTTCACCAGAGGCAAAATATCATCTGAATCGGCGGAAGTGTAAAGCAGAATTCCGCCGGAGACGTCAAATATGTAAGTATAACCGCCTTCTTTTGCCACCTCAGAAACTGCCTGCAGGGCTTTGGCCTGTATCGGCTGGAACAGTTTGGCCTGCTGATCAGACAATTCCTGGTCTGAATTGGTCTGGAAGGTCTGGGCACGCTGCTGCAATGTTGAAAGTTCCTCTTCCTTGGTCCTCAGTATAAGGTTGCCCGTTGTGGGTTCGTTGACCAGTTTCAGGTATTCCTCGTATTTCTTGTTGAATTCAACCTGCAGGGCATCCAGCGTCTCCTGCATCTGCTGCTGGCTTCGCTCCAGGATTCTCTGAGCGCTGTCAGTTTCAGGCATGGCTGCCAATAAGAGCTGGCTGTTGATATGGCCCAGTTTAACCGGCGCCTGGCCAAAAATCCGTCCGGAGTACAGAATCGGGCCTATAACTATCAGTAGTACAAAAAGTTTTTTCATCATTTTGATTTTTGTGGTCACAAATGTAAGAAATTAATTTTTATATCCCAGTTTTTGGAGTACCTCATCGCTCAGGTCATAGCGTGGATTGAAATAGACCATGGCGGTGCCGCTGGCGGTGTCAAAAATGATGGCATAGCTTTCCTCGGTGGCCATATCCTTAATTGCATTGTAAACTTCATCCTGAATGGGCTGAACAAGCTCAAGGCGTTTCTTGTACAAAGCCCCTTCCTGTCCGAAGTAGCTTGTCTGCAGCTCCTTGACTTCCTTCTCCTTGTTGACGATCTCGTCTTCTCTTTTCCGCCTCATGTCTTCCGAAAGCAATACCCTTTCAGCCTGGTAGTTCTGGTACATCTTTTCGATCTCCGCGTACTGGTTCTCCACTTCTTTCTGCCAGGTTTCAGACAGCTTGTCAAGCTGATCCTGGGCTGATTTGTAGGCTGGTATGTTGTTCAGGATATAATCGGTATCAACAAATGCGAACTTCTGGGCTGTTGTCATCCCTGTGGCCAGCATCATGCTTCCCAGGATGAAGAATATTCTTTTCATGGTGTCAGGTTTTAATGAATGAATCTTTTACTAAACCAATTCATATCAAAATCAGTACCAAAGTCAATTAGCCGGTTCCTTTCAGAAATTCTGTCCCATAACAAAATGGAATTCACCGCCGTGATATCCTTTCCGTATTTCAGAATCTGACAGGGTGCCGCTGTTTGGCAGGTCAAACCCGAATCCCCAGTCCACTCCCAGCATTCCGAACATCGGAAGGTAGGCGCGGATACCAACGCCGGCGGAACGTTTGACGCTGAAAGGATTGAATTCGTTGAAGCGTTGCCATGCGTTACCGGCATCCACAAAAATATGCCCGAAGAATGTGGCAGAGGCAGAGAGGGACATGGGATAACGCAACTCAAGCGAATACTTGACATACAGGTTGCCGTTGTCGATCTTGACCTCGGAGCCGTTTCGCACGACGGATTTTTGCGGGGTCAGGGAGCCTTCCGGATATCCCCTGAGGGCGACTATGTCTGTGCCGTAGAGGTTATACCCCATCATGCCGCTTCCTCCAAGGCTGAATTTCTCGAAAGGTGACGCACCGATATCGGCATTGTAATGGCCGAGATAGCCGAATTCCGCCTTGGCCGCCAGCACAAGGTTGTCGACAAGGGTGGCATACCACGTACCGTTGAAAGTCCATTTATGATACTCAATGAAATTGTATTTGATGGCGTCTTCCCGGCTGCTGATTTCAGTGGCGGTCATCTGATCGATGGTGGCTGTCGAAACATACTGGTTATCATTGCTTATCTGGTCTCTGATCAGCAGCTTTTCACCGTTGGACAGGGTCCAGAACTTATCCTTTTTAAAAAGTGAAAAAGGAGGT
>JAXDCR010000276.1:0-4241 GCA_034677845.1 Bacteroidales bacterium
TAAACAAGTTTGGGATAAAGCTTGTTGCCTTTGCCGGTGACAAAAAGGTAATTGCTGCCAAGGGCAACGCCTTCCTTCTCCCTCCGGAGCAGGTATTCTTCAATTTCGCCATAAAATTCGCCGCTGACCGGTATGATCCTTTCCTTGTTCCTTTTGCCCAGTACCCTGAATGATGGTTCATGCACATGAATGTCGGAAACCTTTAGGTTGACCAGTTCGGAAAGACGCATTCCGGTGAGATAAAAAGTCTCAATGATCAGCCTGTTGCGCGTTCCCGTGAGGCCGTCGTCAAAGCTTACCTCATCCAGCAGATGCTTCATCTGCTTTTCGCTTATGAAAGACGGAAGCTTTTTTTCTGATTTGGGGGACAGAACCCTGTTCATGGGATTGACAGGGATGATTCCTTCCCTGAGCAAAAACCTGCAATAGGTTTTTAAGGCGGACAGCTTGCGATTGACGCTTCGTGCAGAGGTGCCATTCTCCATCAGGTGAACTGTCCACCTCCGTATCTGCCTGTGATCGGGCAATGGCTCGACATCCTTCGCCCCCTCCGCTGCAAAGGAGAAAAACTGTTCAAGATCCTTCCGGTATGACTTAACGGTGTGAGGGGAATAATGCCTGATGTGTTTTATATATGCCAGAAAGTCACCGAGGTGCTCCATAAGTAATGGGATAAATCATTGCTTCAGCTGATGTGGTAAAAGCTCGCCTTTATCCCTGCGGGACAGTTATGCCATTTCTTCTGCCTGCTGCAAGTGCTGAATATAGACGGCACGCTTCACAATTTCACGCTTGCGCTGCGAAGGTTTCTGAAAAGCTTGCCTTGAGCGCAATTCCTTGACAACCCCTGTTTTTTCAAATTTCCGTTTAAATTTCTTAAGCGCCCTTTCAATATTTTCGCCTTCTTTTAACGGTACAATGATCATATTTCAAATTTTGAATGAGCGGCAAATTTAAACCTTTGTCGAATATCTTCCAAATTTTTTCTGATAAAAGCGAAAGCTTTGTTTCAAAGACCTGACTGACCGTCAGTCATTTCAAAAAAAACCGGAATTTTATAAAGTTAAATAAAAAAAAGTTTATTTAAAAGTGTCATTCCTGACAGGAGATTCAAAGCGACAGATAAAACCTGGCCTTTTCAAAAGCTGAAGCCGGAAGCAGTCCGTTTTCAAGCAGCTCCTGCAGGCTGCCGATCCTGGTGACCTGCCTGCGGTAGCTGATGATTGCCCTGGCGTAATAGCTGCCTATATAGGGATGCGCAGCCAGCATGCTTTCATCTGCCTCATTGACGCTTATCCGGGTGACCCGGGAAGAGTCGGCAAAAAGTTTCGCTTCCAGCATGTTGTAAAGACTGTCCGAAATGCCATACACCTCCCTGAGCTGTGACACACGGCTGAATCCTCCCAGCAGGGAACGATACCTGACAATGCGGTCCGCCAGTTTGCTGCCGATGCCCGGCAGATCCTGCCACTGGATTGTATCGGCCATGTTCATGTCAAGGATAAGCGGACCGCCAGTAGCCGGGGTGAGCAGGACCATGCCTGCGGAATCAGAGGCTATGTTTACATACGGGGCCAGGCGGGCGTAAAGGGCTGCACTCATTCCGTAAATTTTCCGAAGGTCATCCCTGGAGCGGAATCTGCCGCCTTTTTCCCTGTAGTTCAATAAGGTCCGTGCCACCTTCCTGTCCATTCCCAGCCTGATCAGGTCAGTCTCGCTTGCTGTGTTAGGATCAAAGTCAAACAGCAACGGTGGTTCAGGCAGGGTCTCGTCCAGCGCAACCTTAAATCCATCGCCCGGTTTTCCGCCTCCTGTCAGCTGCTGCCCGAAAAGTTCCAGCTCACGCCTTATGGCTTCTGCCTCAGAGGTTTCAGCCGATGGTTCGTGTATGGCCAGGTACAGGTGCAGGGCCATCATCAGGAGGATAAGAATGATCAGCACGATGATTCCCAGCCTTTCTCCTGCACTGAAGCTTAACAGATCCTTCCATTTGTTTTGCATACCTTTATATATAATTAATTGCCGGTAACGACATCAGTTGGCAAGGCCACCCTTGTCAGCAAGGCGTTTTTTACAAAACACCGGTTACTTTTTTTCACTCACCGTAACGATTCATGCCATATCAGAAAGGATAACCGATTCCAAATTTCAGGTGAAGGTCATTCAGGTTAAAATCCCTGAACAGAGGCACCCACCTGCTGTCTTCGGGCAGAGCCGGATCGCGGAGCTGAATGCCAAAATCGAAACGCACAAGCAGGAAGGAAAAGTCAAAACGCAGTCCAAACCCCGTTCCCACGGCAATTTCCTTGTAGAACCGGTTCCACCTGAAAGTGGCATCTTCCCTCCCTGTTTCGTCCCTGGCTGCCCAGATGTTGCCCATGTCCAGAAAAACTGCACTTTCCAGCTTCCAGACCACCTTAAAGCGATACTCAATATTGGCTTCCAGCTTTATGTCGCCTGTCTTGTTCGGGAAAAAGAAAACCTCATTCAGGGTGTCCGGTTCTGCGAATGAACCCGGCCCCAGATCTCTTGTACTCCACGCCCTGATGCTGTTCGGACCTCCTGAAAAGAATTTCTTCTCAAAGGGCAGTGCCCGTGAATTGCCATAGGAGTACCCCAGACCCGCATACACCCTGTAAACCATCCGGTTCTTCACATTCATGATGTCATAGTAGCGGAATTCGATGTCTCCCCTCATATACTGGAAATAGGGCACATTGAACAACAGGCCGGTGCCGGCGGCGGTACCTTCGCTTCCAATCCTGCTGGCAAGACTGGCCAGATTACCGGCCGACTCAACATTGAAGCGCAGAAAATAAAAATCCTTTCTCTGGCCGATACGCTGGTTGTTAAGCTCAAAGCCATAACGGGTCATGCTGACCAGATGGTCCTCAAAGCTGTAACCGATGGGGGTTTTCCGGATGGAGTCTATGAAAACGGCATCTGACTGGTCTTCATAGATCTGCACATAGTTAAGTTCAAGGGGTACCAGTGTATGGCTCAGGTAAGCGTTGCCATTCCACCGGTATGAGAAGGAACCGTTGAATATGGAGCGGGTATAGTCGGGGCGGGACTGGTGATTGTATGACAGAGACAGGGAAGTTTTTGGCGAGTACTGGCGCACAAAACGCTCGAGTCTGAAGGGGGAAAAAAATTTGGGAAAGAGTATGGCCGACTCCACACCAAATTCCTTCATGCTGGTGAACTCCTTGTTGGACCGGTTCTTGAGGGCTTCAATGGCAGCCGTGAAACGCAGGTTGAATACCTCGGCACCGCGGAAAACATTCAGGTTCTGGTATAACAGGTTACCGCGGATACCAAGGTCACCGGCAGAGTTGGTTCCGGCAACCTCTGTCTGGTAAGACTGCACATTCTTCTGCGTGAGCTCTATCCTGCAATCCAGCAAATTATCCTCCACAGACCTGTCGAGAGAATCCCGCTCCCTGAAGGCGATGTTTGTGTACCGGATCAATCCCAGGGAAGACAGGTTCTTGTATGTTCTGTCCACGTCAGACAGCCTGTAGTAACGGCCGGGGATCAGGTAGCTTGAATTCACTATTACCGAAGGTTTCAGCCTGATCTTGCTGCCGGAAATGAAATACTGTCCCTCGTATTCAAAGGTATCGGGTGCGGAGGGTGCAGATGAACCGGCCTCAGCCAGTATATTGGTGTTAGGGTAAATATATATGTTGCCGATGGTGTATTTCGGGTGATGCTTCTGGCCTGTGAAAGGATTTGTCTGTCCCTCTATAAACTCCCTGATGCGCAGGGTAACATCCACCGCATTTTGCGCCTCGTCAATATCAGCCTGAAAATAAACATATTCCTTTGAAAACCGGTAGTACCCGTTTTCCCTGAGGAGACTTTCAATCCGTATCCTTTCGTTCTGCAGCACGTCTTTGTCAAACACAGCGCCCACCTCAACAAGGGAATTGGCCGTGTCAGACATCACAAGTGGCTCCAGGCTGCTGTCTTCAAAAACACAATCAAAAGACCGGATCCGGTAAGGTTCTCTGGGCTCAATCCAGTAATGCACACTTGCATTCTTTCTCTTATATACCACGCTGTCAAGCACCCGTGCGTGATAGTACCCCTTGTTCTCAAGGTATTGCCCAAGCCGTTCGACCGAGTTTTCGGTCTTGGAAGGATCGTATATAACAGGCTCTTCACCGATCTTCCGCAACCAGTTGTGTGGCCATTTTTCCTTATTGATGTTGGTCAGATTGTACAGAAACAGGTAA
>JAXDCR010000277.1:0-7478 GCA_034677845.1 Bacteroidales bacterium
GGTTGCGCGGCAGCATTTGCCTGACGGCCAATTCGATGAGACGGGCAGGGGACTTTCTGGCAATGATTTCCGGGGTGTCGATGCGCTGTCCCCCCGGATAACCCGTATGTCTTATATACTCTTTGTCTGTCCATTTCTTGCCGGTAAGCCTTATCTTTTCGGCATTGATGACGATCACGTTGTCGCCGCAATCGACATGGGGGGTAAAATAGGTCTTGTTCTTACCCCTCAGTATGCTGGCCACCTGTGAGCTCAACCTTCCCAGCACCTGGTTGGTGGCATCGACAACATACCACTCTTTTCTAACGGTATCCTTGTTTGCCGATACTGTCTTATAACTCAGTGTATTCACTTCGTATCCCTTGTTATATGCTAATTAATATTACCCTTCCTTAAGGGAGTGCAAAAATACAATTAATTTTCATTTTGAAACAGTTTTCTCAATAATATTTTGGCTGATAAGTGCCGGCAACACTGTAATTTTTCATTACTTTTAACGCATGAAAGCCTTGCGCATCAGCCGTTCAGAACTCCATCATATTGCTTATCTGTCTGGCCTGGCAATGCTTGTATGCGGACTTCCCCTGTCAAGGACCATTGTGACAATCTCGCTTTGCTGGCTGGCCGCCAACTGGATTGCCGAAGGCCAGTTTGTCAGGAAATTAACCATTATCCGTAAAAACCCGTCCATCCTGCTTTTTGCATCGCTGTTCCTGGTTTATGCAACGGGACTGCTAACATCAGAGGATTCGACGGAGGCCCTGAACAAGGTCAGAAATGCACTGCCCTTGCTTCTGATGCCGCTTGTCATCGGTACTTCAAACAGTCTCACTGCCAGGCAACTCAGGCAACTCCTGCTTCTGTTCAGCGCTGCCGTGACAATTGCCGCCGTGGCAAGCCTGGCACCTTACCTGTCTGCGGGAGACAGCGGTATTAACAACCAGACCGAAGTCACCCTCTTTATGTCTCACATTCGTTTCTCACTTCTTGTCAATATGGCTTTCGGCATACTTACCTACTACCTGTTGCGGCCTGATGAATTGCCTGTGCCGGGAAGCAATGACCTGGCCGGCCCCCGATACCTTTACGACAGTGACAGACAACCGGCCACCCGTGGCCGGAAAAAGTGGATTGCCATGCCGGTTTATGCCCTGTGGGCAGGGGGACTGGCGGCATATCTTTTTTTCCTCCGGTCGGTGACGGGACTGGCGATCATGGTTTTTCTGGTCATTCTCACTGCATTCTGGCTATCGTTCCGTATTAAAAATCCATTGTGGCGTCTTGCCCCCCTTGCATTTATTTTGCTGACGTTGGCGGCGGCATTTGTCAGCATCCTGTCAATGTGGTCAGAAAACTTCACTGCCGCAACACCCGATCACGACATGCTGCCGGCAAAGACGGCCAATGGTAACCCCTATGAACACCAGACCGGCAACCTTGTCCTTGAGAACGGCAACTACATTGACCTGTACGTGTGCGAGAAAGAGATGGAAACGGAATGGAACAACCTGAGCCGGCTCCGATATGACGGCCCTGACCTGAAAGGGCAGGAGCTGCGCTATACACTTCGCAGGTACCTCACATCAAAAAACCTCAGGAAAGATTCGGCCGGCATTCACCTGCTAACCATGCAGGATATTAAAGCAGTTGAAAACGGCATGACAAATTACCGCTTTACAGAATCATCCCTGCTATACCAGAGACTTTATGAAAGCCTGTGGGAACTGCATGTGTACTTCAAAACCGGTTATGCAAAGAATCACTCTCTGGCACAGCGACTTGCATTCATTGCTACCGCATGCAAGCTGATCCGAAGGAACCCATTGTTCGGCATCGGCCCCGGGGACGTCGGCAACCACATGGTCAGACAGGCACAGGAAGATAAAGTGCTGATTGAGGAACGGTGGGAAGGAAAAATACACAACCAGTTCCTGTTTTTCCTGACGGCTTTTGGCCTGGCAGGTTTTTGCTGGGTGCTTCTCGCATGGACCTTACCTGTTCTGCAGGCAGGTAAATACATTAATTATCAGTTTGCCGTTTTTATATCGGTCTCCGCACTGTCCATGTTCTCTATGGACATGCTCGAATCGTTTGACAGCATCGTCTTCTTTGCTTTTTTTTACAGCCTGTTTGCCTTTGGCCGAAATGAAACACTGCCGGGCCAGAAGACCGGCAGTGCTTCATTCACATGAGAGAGACCAATAGCGTAAACACAAAGACACCGCTTGCGAACGCTAATCTCTGAATTTGAAGGTACTCATGATATCCTCAAAGACAGGCGCATAATAGTCGAAAGTATAGGGCAATGCGGTACAGTCAACAATATACCCGATGTTGTTATGATAAAAGACATACTTGACAATCTGTGCATCAAATTCTATGGTATCCGTGGATCCCTGCCAGGCTATCCTGTTTGTCTGAAAGTGGGTATGCTTGATGCATTCGTAGCCGTTAATGGTGGTATCGACTGTCGAAAGGGCCTGGTAGTTCAGCTGCTGGTCGAACATAGGATAAACATAATTCGAGTAAAAACTGAAAAGGTCAGCTGTTGTCAACGCATACTGCGAAATAAGCAAGTCTTCGCTCAGTGAGTCCCTGACACCGGCCTGGTCGTCTGCCAGGCGGGACGGACTCCAGGCATAGTATTTTACAGTCAGGTCGCTGTAATACTGATAACCCCAGTCTGTCGGCACCTTGATTTCAAAACTGTATGAGGTATCATCTTTCTGACATGAGGCGGCCAGAATCGCCAGTGCCGCAACCAGTAACAATAAAAACGAGTTCCTATGCTTTTTCATAATTTTGTTTGATTAGATAATTCCCTTTAAATAGCGTATATCAAATAACGCAAATAAAAGCCCTGTATTTTACTTTCCCTTGTGATTGGCAATTATCTGACTTTTTTGCGAGAACACAATGGATACTTTTGTTTTTTTTCACTTAATTAGCACCTTCAACCAATAGCCGCCGTTATGAAACAATACAGGCTTGCCAATATAATAACCGGCTGGATTGTTTTTGCCATCGCCGGCTTTGTTTATCTGTCAACCATCGAACCCACTGCCAGTTTCTGGGACTGCGGGGAATTCATTGCATCAGCATTCAAACTTGAGGTGGGACATCCCCCGGGGGCTCCCTTTTTCATGCTTGTCGCCCGCTTGTTTACCCTTATGGCCGGCAAAGATGTGACCAGGGTGGCTGTCATGGTAAATGCCATGTCGGCACTTGCCAGCGCCTTCACCATTCTCTTCCTGTTCTGGTCAATTACACACCTGGCCAGAAAGATACTCATTCAGGACGGAAGTTACACAACCGCAGGTATAATTGCGGTGATCGGCAGCGGCATTGTCGGTTCTCTTGCCTATACTTTTTCAGATACCTTCTGGTTCTCGGCTGTTGAAGGAGAGGTATATGCCACTTCGTCGCTTTTCACTGCAATAGTTTTCTGGGCCATACTTAAATGGGAAAATAGTTATGGTGAGCCTCATGCCAACCGGTGGCTGATTTTCATCGCATACCTTATGGGACTCTCCATCGGCGTTCACCTGCTCAACCTTCTGGCCATTCCGGCCATAGTGCTTGTATATTATTTCAAGACTCATGAAATATCCGGATGGGGCGTGGTCAGAGCGCTTGCCGTTTCCGCCCTGATCCTGGGAGGAATCATGTATGTAATCATTCCCGGGGTGGTGAAAATAGGGTCGTTGTTCGAACTTTTGTTTGTCAACACATTTGGTCTGCCTTACAATACCGGGATCCTGTTTTATGCCTTAATGCTGATCGGATTGATTGTATGGGGACTGGTTCACAGCCTCCGGCATCAGAAGGTAGTTCTGAACACGGTCATCCTGGCCCTGACCGTGATCCTTGTCGGGTATTCGTCCTATGCCACCCTTGTCATCCGCTCGTCTGCACAAACCCCGATGGACCAGAACGATCCTGAGGACCTTTTTTCACTGATATACTATCTAAACCGGGAACAGTACGGTGACCGTCCGCTGCTGAGGGGACAGTATTTCAACGCCCAGGCGCTCCGGTCAAAGCCGGGAAGCCCCTCTTATTACAAAGCTGATGGCAGGTACGTTGCCAACAATTTCAGGATTAAATATGTATACGACGAGGACTATATGACTTTATTCCCGCGCATGTGGAGCGATGACAATGCATCCGGACACATTGACTCTTACCTGGAATGGGGCGGAATGGAAGAAAAGGATCTTTATCAGCCTTATAAGGATGAAAACGGAAATATTGTGAGAGACAGCAACGGCAACATACAATACGACCGTTCCAGCCCCAGAAAGAGTCCCAATATGGCGCAGAACCTGAGGTTTTTCTGGCGTTACCAGCTGGGGCACATGTATTTCAGATACTTCATGTGGAATTTTTCCGGAAGACAGAATGACATTCAGAAGCAATATTCGACCGACATTGACAAGGGAAACTGGATCTCGGGCATACGGTTTATCGATGAGATGCGCCTTGGTAACCAGAAAGCACTTCCCGACAGCCAGCTGAACAACAAAGCCAGGAACAGGTACTATATGCTGCCCTTGTTACTGGGTCTGGCGGGATTATACTACCAGTACCGTAAACACAGGAAAGATTTCCTGGTCACTCTGGTGCTGTTTTTCATGACCGGCATCGCCATCGTTATATATCTGAACCAGAGTCCCCTTCAGCCCAGGGAAAGGGATTACGCATATGCCGGTTCCTTTTATGCATTTGCCATTTGGGTGGGACTTGGGGTGCTGGCGCTCTATGATCTGCTGAAAAAGATAATCCCCTCTGTTTCCGCGGCAGGTGCTTCAACACTGATATCCCTGCTGGCAGCTCCTGCGCTCATGGGGGCAGAGAACTGGGACGACCACGACCGGTCAGGCCGGTACATGGCACGTGACTTTGCCTATAATTACCTGAATTCATGCGATAACAACGCCATCCTGTTCACCAACGGTGATAATGACACCTTTCCGCTCTGGTACGCGCAGGAGGTGGAAGGCATCCGTACCGACGTGAGGGTTGTCAACCTGAGTTACCTGGCGGCGGACTGGTACATCGAGCAGATGCACCGTAAAGTTTATGATTCCGATCCCCTGCCACTGTCACTCACACCTGACAAGTACCGTTCTGGCAGCAGGGATGTGGTGTACCTTGTCGATCGCATCAGCAACTATACCCAGCTTTCCGAACTGATTGAATTTGTCGCCAGTGACGATCCGCGCACCAAGCAGCTGGCTGAAGTGGCGCAATCTGTCGATTATATGCCCACCAGGAGATTCATTCTTCCGGTTGATACGGCTCTTGTTCTCAGCAACGGCACTGTCTCTCCTTCCAGGGCAGACAAGGTGTTACCCGAACTTCGCTGGGCCATCAGCTCCGACCGCGGATACCTTTTCAAGAATAACCTGATTGTGCTTGACCTTCTTTCGACCAACCGGTGGAAAAGGCCCATATACTTTGCCATCACGGTTTCCGATGACAACTATCTTGACATGGAACAGTTCTTTGAGATGTGCGGACTGGCATACAGGGTCGTTCCGCTCCAGGCTGCAGCAAGCATCTTTGGCCAAAGCGGGGTCAATACGGATGTCATGTTCGAGAACCTCGTCAACAAATTCAAATGGGGAGGCGTCAACCAGCCGGGGGTTTACCTGGATGAAAACGTGACCCGGATGCTGGGTAATTTCAGAAGCGGTTTTGCACGTCTGGCTTTGAAGCTGATAGAGGAAAACAAGCAGGACTCAGCCCGGATAACGCTGGACAAATGCCTGGAGGTAATCCCCGACGAAGCGGTTCCATATGACGTGTACAATGTGCTGATGGTAGATGCATATTATCAGCTGGGCGACACCGCCAAAGCCAACGAGATAGCCTCAAAGATAAAGGAGAATGTCTATAGTGAGATGGATTATTTTGTCAGCCTTGGTTCAAAATACATGAATTACCTGTTGTATGAGAAAAGACTGGCCTTTTACACCCTCAGCGAGATCAGGAATCTTGCCATTTCATACGGACAACCTGACCTGCAGGCTGAAATGGGGGAAAAGATAGACCAGTATGCCAGCCTGCTGAATGTGACCCTGTAAACTTTCTTCCGGTAAGTGACAGTGCCCGATTAAGATTGTTGTTGCATCAGAAGATCGATTGTTGCCACGCCACCTATGGTATTATCAGGCACACCGTATATAATTAAAAAGCTATGCAGGGGTCTGGTATGGGATATCAAAGACATCCCCTCCACCATTTACCTGACTTTTGATGACGGGCCCACCCCCCTTGTCACACCTGCCATACTGGATATTCTGGAGCAGTATCATGCCAGGGCCACTTTTTTCTGCATCGGCCGAAACGCGGAGCGGCATCCGGAACTGATCCAACTGCTGCTTGACAAAGGGCATTCCATTGGTAACCACACTTACAGTCATCTTAAAGGATGGTACGCTTCCAACAGGGAATATTTCAGTGACATTGAGCTCGCATCCCGTTATGTGAAATCGGCCCTTTTCCGTCCTGCCTACGGTATGATCCGCCCCGGTCAGTCGCTCTACCTCAAAAAGCAATTCAAAATTGTCATGTGGGACGTGATGAGCTATGATTTCCATCCCCGCGTGACCAGGGAACAATGTCTGAGCCATGTCATAAAACATACCTCAGACGGATCTGTCATCGTATTCCATGATTCACTAAAAGCTTCGGAAAAGATGCTTTATGCGCTGCCTCTGATACTGCAGCACTTTTGCGAACGGGGCTATTCCTTTGCCGCCATTCCGGATCCCAAAACTGCAATCAGTGCCATACGGAACCGGGATCATTAATATGATTTCCGGTACCTGCACTACCAGACATTGAATGCAGTCTGATGAGCTTAAGTTTTTTAAAAAAACTATCAATTTAGTTGGAATACTAAAAAATTAGTTTTACCTTTGGTCATCAAATCGACCTGATCATACGATTTAATTATTATTCCGATTTTTATTTAACCTGATAATTAATGAGATCCATATGAAAAACAAAAGAAAAAAGCTTTATCTGACAAAGGCTGAGGAAGAGGTGATGCAGATCCTGTGGAATATGAAAAAGGCATTTGTGAGAGATATGATGAAGACCTTCGGCAATCCGAAACCTGCCTATACTACGGTATCAACCATCGTGCGCATCCTGGAGAAAAAAGGATTTGTGGGCCATAATGAATTTGGTAACAGCCATGAATACTATCCGATCATCCAAAAGGATGAATACCGTAAATACTCTTTGAAGACAATGATGGATAACTATTTTGACGGCTCCTTCAGGCAGCTTGCTTCCTTTCTGGTCAGCAACGAAGACCTGGATATAAGGGAGCTTGAGGAAATATTAGAGATACTTAAAAAAAAGGAACCACCGAAAAATTAATCCCGCCACCATGACAGAGTTTATCCTGTACCAGCTTAAAGCCGGATTTTGCCTGATGATGTTCACTGTACTATATTTTATCT
>JAXDCR010000278.1:0-6005 GCA_034677845.1 Bacteroidales bacterium
ACAGTTCGGCAGCAAGTTTTACCCGTTGTGACTCTCCTCCTGAAAGCGTTGTCGACGGCTGTCCCAGGGTTATGTACCCAAGTCCCACTTCCTTCAGCGTCACCAGTTTGTTAAGAATGGACGGGATGTTCTCAAAGAACTCGGCGGCCTGGTTGATTGTCATATCCAGCACTTCGCTGATGTTTTTTCCCTTGAACCTGATTTCAAGGGTTTCCCTGTTATACCTTTGCCCGTTGCAGTCGTTGCAGTGCACGTACACGTCAGGCAGGAAGTTCATTTCGATTGTCTGTATGCCTGCTCCCTGGCAGGTTTCGCAACGCCCTCCCTTCACGTTGAATGAAAATCTTCCGGCCTTATATCCCCTAATTCTGGATTCACGGGTTTGTTCAAAAAGCTTGCGTATGTCGCCGAAGACCCCGGTGTAGGTAGCGGGATTGGACCTGGGGGTTTTCCCGAGGGGAGACTGGTCAACCTCGATCACCTTGTCTATATTCTCAAGTCCCTCGATTGACCGGTACGGAAGGGGCTCAAGTGATGACCTGTAAAAATGTCTGCTGAGTATCGGGAACAGGGTATCATAAACGAGGGTTGATTTTCCGCTCCCTGAAACGCCCGTAATGCAGATAAGCTTTCCCAGCGGAAAATCGATGTCAATGTTCTTCAGGTTGTTGCCGCTGGCTCCGCGGAGGATGAGGTGACTGCCGTTTCCGGGTCGCCTGTTGCCGGGAAGGGGAATATTCTTTTTATGCGACAGGTAAAGGGCGGTGAGTGACTGCCCTTTCATGATATCACCGGGTGTGCCGGCAGCGCAGACCTCTCCGCCATGCCTGCCGGCAAAGGGACCCAGGTCAATGACGTAATCCGCGCTGGAGATCATCTGACGGTCGTGTTCGACGACGATGACCGAATTGCCGGCATCACGGAGCTCCATAAGGGACCGGATGAGCTTGTGGTTATCGCGCTGGTGCAAACCTATGCTTGGTTCATCCAGGATATACAGCACGTTTACAAGCTGAGAGCCGATCTGTGTGGCCAGGCGTATCCGCTGGCTTTCGCCCCCGCTGAGGCTGCCCGCGCTCCTGTTCAGCGACAGGTACTCCAGTCCCACTTCCAGCAGGAACCGGATGCGGTTTTTCAGTTCCTTGATAATTTCTCCTGCTATTTTCAGCTCTCTTTCAGACAGGTGATTCCCCACATCAGACATCCACCGGTACAGGTCGTTGATGTCCATGGATGACAATTCTGCAATGTTCATCCCGTGGATGCGGAAATGGAGGGATTCCTTCTTCAGGCGCGTTCCAAGGCAATCGGGACAGGTAACCTTGCGTAAATATGCTTCGGACCACTTTTCATCCTCCTGCGGGTTGCTCATATTCAGCCTGCCGGCGACATAATTGACTATCCCTTCAAAGCTCAGGAAATAGTTAGACGAATATCCCAGCGGGGTGCTTTCAAGTTTGAATGTTTCCTCTGATCCGTACAGCACCACGTTCAGTCCCTCTTCCGGTATATCCCTGATGGGTGTGTTGAGGCTGAATTTGTACTTGGCTGCAATAGCCTCCAGCTGCCAGAATATCAGTGTGTTTTTATAAGGTCCCAGCACCGCGATCCCTCCCTTGCGGATGCTCAGTGCAGGGTCGGGAATTATCTTCTGAATGTCAACCTGGCTGATCATGCCAAGTCCCATGCATCGGGGACAGGCACCCTGGGGAGAGTTGAACGAAAAACTGTGGGGAGCGGGCTCGTTGTATGAGATGCCGGTGGAAGGGCACATCAGCTGACGGCTGAAATAGCGAAGCTCGCCGTTTTGTGCATCCTGGATAAGTATGATGCCCTTACCTTGATCCATTGCCAGTTCCAGTGATGATTTCAGCCTCGTGGCTTCCTTGCCGCTGACTTCTATCTTATCGATCAGGATCTCGATGAAGTGGGCTTTGTACCGGTCAACCCTCATTCCCGGCCTTACTTCGGTCAGTTCACCGTCGACACGGATGTTCAGGAATCCTTTCCGGCGCACCTGCTCGAAAAGCTCCTTGTAATGGCCCTTGCGTCCTTTCACCAGCGGTGCCAGCACATGGATCCGCCTGCCGCTGAACCTTTCGAGGATAAGTCTTACGATCTGATCGTCGGTGTATTTGACCATCTTTTCCCCTGTGTTGTATGAATAGGCTGTTGCAGCCCGTGCATAAAGCAGCCTCAGGTAGTCATAGATCTCAGTTATGGTGCCGACGGTTGAACGGGGGTTTTTGCCGGTGGTCTTTTGTTCTATGGCGATGACGGGACTCAGTCCCGTTATCCGGTCGACATCCGGACGCTCCATATTGCCCAGAAACTGCCTTGCATAGGCCGAAAGGGTTTCCATGTAGCGGCGCTGGCCTTCGGCATAGATTGTATCAAAGGCAAGGGATGACTTGCCGCTTCCGCTCAGACCCGTAAACACAACAAGCCTGTTGCGGGGTATTGACAGGTCAATGTTTCTCAGGTTGTGAACCCTGGCACCGTAAACATTGACTTCTCCTGAATCAACGGCAGTATGGGCATTATGATCAGGCACTTGATTCCTCCGGAAACATGTGTTTGGATGAGGTCATTCGAATGCCCGCTGTCCCGGTTGTGGCAGGGAGATAGTGTAAACCTTCTGGCTCCGGTCAGGCAGGAAGTTCTGCCGGATCCATGGATTTAACTGCTTAAGGATCTTATAGTTAATTCCGCGTGTTGCCGCAAAATCCGCAATATTGGCAATGGCAGTATCCACGGTCACCTCATAAGTCGGGATCACGGGGTAAAACTCACCGGGTTCAAGATGAAAGCCATAGTTTTCAGGATTTTCTGCAATCAACTTATGCGCGAGGACCCTGTATATATAGCGGGCGGTTTCATCATTCAGCAGCAGGTCATAATAATTGGAGGTGCGTTGTTTGTCGATCTGTGCATCGATGCCTTTGCGCCCTGCATTGTAGGAGGCTGCTGCCATTGTCCAGCTGCCATAGGCTTCATAGGATTCAAGCAGGTACTTGCAGGCAGCCTCGGTCGATTTTTGAAGGTGATACCTTTCGTCCACCTCTGCATTAACCTCAAGGCCATACTGTTCTGCCGTGCTTTTCAGCAACTGCCAGACCCCGGTTGCGCCGGCAGGGGAAACCACGTTGTCAAGGTCGCTTTCAACCATTGCCAGGTACTTGAAATCATCGGGGATCCGGTATCGTTCCAGGATGGGTTCAATGACGGCGAAAAAGCGCTTCGATTTCTTGAGCAGCAGCAGGGTTCTTGAATGAAAGTATCCGTTTACAAGCATCTCGCGGTCAAGGCTCTCACGAACATCGTAGTTGTATAGGGGCACTGCTTCACCGGCAAAATCAAGAGAGGAAGGCATCTCAAAAGCCTGGTTCATGGAAGGCATTCTTTCCGCGCCGGAGCCTGTTCCGGCCGTATGATCCGTAAAACCCTGAATCGAAAGGGCTATGCCTGTCAACAGCAGAGACACTGTCAGGTAAATGACCGGAACAAATGGAGAGGTTGATTTTTTAATTCCCATGTATGTTCAAGGATCTGTAAACAAGTAATGTATACGTTCATAAACCCTCCATGTTTTGAAAACACAAACAAGCATAAATATTTATTAAACATGGAGCTTCCATGTGAACTTAAAAAGTCAAGTTATTTACATGAAATTTGTAAAGTTAATAAAAAGCATTTTCAATTGCGACCCCCGTATGCTTTTTACTCACAGTTTGCCCAAAAACAGGGGAGTGCCGGTTAAACAAAGCTGTTGCCGCAAAGCGGACGGCACCGGTAGTTTGTCAGAAATGGTAAGACAATCCCGTGAACAACCCGAAGGAATATGGATGAACGTTGATCTGTGCCGTTTTATCTATGGCATTCAGGTTATAGCGGAACCGTGGTTCGAGGAAGAAGTCGACTGAGGACAGAAGTTTATATGACAGACCTATTCCCACGAGGCCTGAATAGCTGATATGCCTTATCTGACCGGTCTTTCCTATTTTTGTTGATTCACCCTCACGGTTCAGCAGAACCTTATTCCCCACCAGCATGCCTGCTGCAATACCTCCGGCCAGGTTGAGTTGCACCCTGCGGTCGAGCAGCCTGTAATGCAGGGTCAATGGCAGCTCCAGGTAATCAAGGCATTGTGTGGCCGAGTAGGTGCTTTCGATGCGTTTGCCGGCGATGTTGTTGCTCAGGGCTGTCATAGCCATGTCACCCGCATATGCGGTCTCTCCCTGGCTTATCGTGCCGGTCGAGTTGATGATGCCGATGTAGCTGCCTTCTGCTTTACTGTCGGATCCGGACTGGTCAAAGACAAGGTATTCGTCATCGTGTGCGGTGGCAACGTATATCAGTTCTTTTTGCTGACCGTAGCGGGAGTAATACAGGCCGGAACAGACAGTCAGGCGGCGTGAGGATGAGTAGGAGACCCTGATTCCGCCTCCGTATGCCAGAAGGCCGCTTTCCGCCTCATCAAATTTTTCAATCATATCCCTGTCGTAATAATCAGAGCGCAAATTCCTGTATGAGTATACAGGGGCAAATTCCCCCCCGATGCTCCATCTGCTTTTGGTTTCTGACAGTGAGGATTTAACAGCCTCAGGATCATCTGCTGATATGCCGGGCATTTCCGCGATTGTTTCCGGTTCTTTTTCTGTTTCCTGTCCCCCTTGCGTCAGGATGACAGAGTTATCTGCTCTGTCCGGCGGTTGTATCGTTTCCCCTGCATCAGCCGGGTTTCCTGTACGGGATTCTTCTGTGTTTGCCGCTCCTGGCCATAAGGAATCATCCATATGGGGTCTTCCTGATGTCCCTGCCGGCTGACCTGAAGCTATCACGGCAAGGGTTCCGGATTCTGAGGGGACTGACATTATGGTGCTTCCCGGCTTTCTGTTCCCCGCTGATGGTCCGTCACCGGTGCCCGGTCCCGCTTTGCCGGCGGCACCCTTCCCGTCCGTGGCACCGCCTGCTAATCCAGGCAGGAGCGAAGGCAGGGGTTGCCCATCGGTGTCTGCCGGGCCGTTTTGTTGTTCAGCCGATGGCTGGTTGCGGATATTAGTCAGGGAAGGAGTGAATTCATTGCGGTCTCTCTGTGTCAGGTGGATGGCAATCCCCAGAAGGGTCAGAAGGGTGATACCGGCAGCCAGGCGCCGTGTAATGATAAGAAGGCTTTTTCTGCGCTTTTCCCTTAACCTTTTTTCAATTAAGAACCAGACAGAAGGATCAGGCATGACTTCCAAATTCTCAAGGTTTTTCCTGAAAAAAATGTCGGTGTCATCAGTATGGTTTTCCCTCCCGTTCATGATCAAATTGATTTCAGATAATATCTGTTTACTTTATCTTTAAGTATGCTCCTGGCCCTTGACAGATTCGATTTCGATGTGCCTTCCGATATGTCAAGCATTTCGCTGATCTCCCTGTGTGAATAACCGTCAATGACATAAAGGTTGAAAACGATCCTGTACTGGGGTGACAATTGCTGAATGTAATCCAGCAGCACATGGATATCTATTCCCGAACCGGCATCCGCCAGGTCATCCTGCGTATCCTGCTCAGGAAGGTCCCCTGCATTCAGCAGGTGCAGCGGCATACGGTATTTCTCCAGTGCGATATTGACCATTATTTTTCTAATCCAACCTTCAAAAGCCCCTTTGAATCCGAACTGACCAATTTTCTCGAACACCCTCAGAAATCCTTCCTGCAGCACATCCTTCGCATCTTCGGTGTTGCCGGCATAACGAAGGCAGACACCATACATCTTTGATTTGAACAAATCATACAACATGCGCTGTGCTTTGGGATCGCCTTGCTGACAGCCGCGCACCAGCTGATTTAACCTGTCAACCAAATCTACTGTATTTGTGACTCAAAATTAACGCAATAAACAGAATTAACCCATAGCACGCGATCCTTGTTGTCAGATGAACAAACCGGGGTGATGGTTGCGTCTTTTATATATTTTTGAGTTAAATTGGCATGAACCACCCATGTCAAATGCCTGA
>JAXDCR010000279.1:0-6829 GCA_034677845.1 Bacteroidales bacterium
ATAAGCGGTTGCTATGCAAATCTCTGGTGGCACATGGCCGCAACTCAGGTGAAGTATGGGCAAGTCGTTTTTCAAACCAGCCACAATCATATAAAAGCAGCCTCGGCTTTTATATCACAGGCAGTTCATATACCGGTCAGAACGGTTACTCCATGTGGCTGAACGGCCTGGATACCCTTTTCAATGACCTTGCAAAGCCAAGGGCAATCGTCATCCACGGAGCTCCTTATGTAAACAACGATTATATATTAAAAAACGGCAGGCTAGGCAGAAGCTTCGGATGCCCCGCCCTGCCCGCCGAAATTTGTTGTGAGGTAATTGACCTGATCAAGAATGGCTCTGTTGTTTTCAGCTACTACCCTGATCCGGAATACCTTGAAAAGTCAAGGATCATCAAGGATATACCGCACCCGGAATGGCAATCATCCCTTGCCACCGGATAAGGCCGCTGATTCCAGTTCCTCCAGCTCACGGCTGTCAAATCCATATATATCCTTGAAGAAAAACAGGTTTCCCTGTTCGTCAGCAGCACAGGTGATATACCTGATGTGAACCGGAACGGCCTTGTTCAGAAAGACATATGCTCTGGTACCTTTCTCAAGCATGGCGTCAATATCGAGGTCACCGGACTGCGATGCTTTTACAAGCATGGCGGCAAGCCTTTCAGGGTCCTGCACCCTTACACACCCGTGTGAAAAAGCCCGAATATCCTCGTTAAACTTGTTTTTCCCGGGGGTATCATGAAGGTATACGGAATAAGGATTGTCAAACAGGAATTTGACCTTTCCCAGCGAGTTCTGATCAAAAGCTTCCTGGCTTATGCCGTAGCTGAAATTATCAGCATTTATCTCTTCCCAGTTGATTGTGCTGTAATCAACCGTATTGTAATCTTCATCCAGCAGCCTGAACCTGTTTCTCCGGAGGTAGTCCGGATCCGCCTTTATCCTTGGAAGGATCTCGTTATTTACTATTTTTCGGGGTACATTCCATTCGGGATTGATCACAATCTGATCGATACAGCCTGTCAGCACCGGCGTGGGCGTTGAGGGGGTGCCGACAATGACATTCAGCTCCCCGCTGACCTGGTTTTCCATGATCAGCTTAAGTTTATAGGCGGGAATGTTGACGTACACCATCTGTGAATCATCCGGATGCTGCTTCCTAAGCCTGTCAAGGTTGAGCGCCAGTTTGCGGTATTTGAACAAGGTGGACTGATTAAGTGCTTCGATGGTATTCCTGCCGGGCAGGCCGTCGGCCTTCAGGCCGTGCCGGCTCTGAAAATTCTGCAGGGCAGTCCGGATATTGTCGTTATCATTACCATCCGGAAGGAATCCAAGACTTGTAAGTATCCTTTCAATTCCCTGCCAGAGTAAAGCCGAATCAGTTGAGAGCAGGTTCAGGTCTTCCCAATTATCCGTGATCGTCACGGCTCTGACATATTTTTCCGTGGCAAACTGCAGGCGCCTGTACTCTATGAAATCCGGCTGAACTGACAGGATGTCACCTACCGGGTCATTGCCAAGCATGGCCTTCCTCAGCTTTTGTGGCAATGCCAGCAGTTCAGGATCGCCATATCGAACCGAGTCCGAAATCCGGTAGCCGGCATGTAAATGCCTCATAAAAGTCAGTGAGGCATCAGCCATCAGCATTTCAAGATCTCTCCGTATCCGCAGGTGCCTGAACCTTAAACGCTGATCCCCGAGATAAGCACGCTGCCGCTCAATATCAGCCACATGATAGGTCTCCGGATCCAGTCCGAATATTCGTGCATCCTTCAGCAGGGAAATAATTGAATCCGCATTGTCACACAACATATTCGAACAGGTGAAAACAGGATAGTAATGGTTACTGCTGTATAAATTTCTTATCAATGGCAATGACATCAGTTCATTTCCGGCCAACTTGTTATCCGAAGCCACCGAATTTCCCACGCACAGTTGCCTCAGATCTGACCGAAGTGCCGGTACAAAATACTGCGATTCTATCGCTTCATCTGTAACCTGTGAATCCTGGTAGCTGGTGTTCAATAACCATATAAGCATCATGATGAGGAGGGGAAGGACAAACCCGCAACTTTTCCTGACAAAACCTGCCCGTAACGACGGTAAGGGTAACCGGATCAAGCCCGAATACCTTTCAATGTCATTTTTATTCGTTTTCATAAGACCAGCAATTAACTTTCTAACTTATAAACGTCTGAAAATGAAGATTTGCTGAATCTTTTCCATTAATGAAGATCACTATTTGACCGGTATGATCATTTGGTTGATCAATGCGAAAATGCTGATATTTATAACTGAAAGGAATGTCTCAGCCTTGTGAATTATTTTTATTTTATGACTGATTATCAATTATCTCTGGGAAATGTCGCTGCTTTATCGTAACTTTCCCTTGTTATAATATTAATTTCAAAAATCGGAATTGGAAATGAAAGCATTGCCGAAACTTTTGTTAACGGGACTTCTGCCCATTTTTACATGCATTGCCTCTTTCTCACAATTCGATATCGGAAGGAGGATCGAGGAGGAAGCCCGCAGTCGTGCCGACCAGCGTATTGACGAAGGAATAGACAGGGCATTCGATGCTGCCGAGGAAGGTATCATCAATGCAGTTGAAAATGAGGAGGAGGCTTCAGAGGAAAATGAAGCCAGTACCGGAAATGATGATTCAGACGACAGATCTTCAGGTTCCAAAAACCCGAATGCAACCGCCGGCCAGTCCACATCCCCTGCCGGAGCCACAGCCCAGGCCAGGCAAACATCTGAAGTTACCTTATCGACCTATTCCAGGTTTGATTTCATTCCAGGTGAAAAGGTTTTCTTTTTTGAGGATTTTTCACAGGATGAGCTCGCTGATTTCCCCGCTCTATGGAACACAGATGGCTCCGGAGCTGTGACAACAACCAATCTTTATCCCGGCAAGTGGTTCCGGATGGAGCCAAGGGCAAGCTATATGCCTGAAATGAGCATTCCACTCAGCAAAAACTTCACCTTTGAATTTGATCTGATTTTTATTGCCGGCGAGGAAACCGGAATAAATGAATTCTATGTTAATTTGTTTAAACAGGAACCTGGATACAGGATTGGTGAATATCTTGATAACCATGTTGAAATCTATATGCTTCAGGCATACAGCAGTGCCTATTCCTATGTTGATCAGGACCTGTACGGTGAAGGCACCCAGGATTTTGATATAGAAGCATACAAGAACAAGGTTGCCCATGTTTCTCTCTGGGTGCAGAATCAGCGGCTCCGGTTGTATATAGATCAGACCAAAGTTCTTGATCTGCCCCGTCTAGTGCCTGCCGATGCTGCCTACGACAGAATACAGTTCCGCCTCGGGGGCAATGATCAGGACGTGCTGATCTCAAACCTTCGCGGAGCTTATGGCCTCCCGGACAACCGCAGTAAGTTGCTGACCGAAGGTAAACTGGTGACCTACGGAATTACTTTTGACACTAACTCTGACAAGGTAAAGCCAACTTCATTTTCGACTCTTAAGGAAATTGCCACCATTATGAATGAAAATGCGGGCCTGCGTATAAAGATAGTGGGACATACCGACAGCGATGGTGACGCCGCCAGCAATCTTGACCTGTCAAAACGGCGGGCAGCATCCGTGAGAAACGTCCTTTCTTCTGAATTCGGTATCAGTGCCTCACGCATGGAAACCGACGGCAAGGGTGAAACGGAGCCCATATCCTCAAATAACACCGCGGAAGGCAAAGCATCCAACCGAAGGGTTGAACTTATCAAACTCTGAGGACTGATGAATTTGGCCAAACCTGCTTGCTTTTTGAACGTATACAACAAATGTTGAAAAACCACCACCCTATGGACGATCTTTTTATTAAGGGCACTGATACCCTGCCAACTGTTTCATTCAAAACCAGCGGGGAGATGAAGATTTCAGGCCGGGCTTTGCCCGAAGATGCCGCCAGGTTCTTCAAACCAATGATGGAATGGATGAAGCGGTTTTCAGCAGAGGAAATAACCATCGAGGTTGACCTGGAATATTTCAATACCAGTGTTTCCAAACAACTGTTTGAACTTTTCAAGGCCGCTGATAAAAATCCGGATATTAAAACCGTCAGGGTTAAATGGATGTATGAGGACGGCGATGATGACATGCGCGATTCAGGTGAAATATTCAATGAGCTGCTGCCAGGAATCAGATTCAGTTTTCACACTTACTCTGAACTGAAAGACTGATCATCCGGTTTCACTGATTTTAAACAACTGACAAAACGTCATATTCTTGGGATTATATCTAAATATTTAGAATTATAGATATGTTGGCCCGTTATTTGTCATTTAATTTTCCGGTCTTTAATATATTTTAAAAACTATGGCACTTGAGCATCTTACAAATGAAACTTTCAAGAAGAAAGTATTCAATTATGACATTAACAAGGAATGGAAATTTGAAGGCAACCGGCCGGCAATAATAGACTTTTACGCCGACTGGTGCGGCCCCTGCAAAATGGTCGCCCCGGTCCTTGAGGAACTGAAGAAAGAATACGGCGATTCCCTGGATATCTATAAGGTGAATACCGACGAGGAACGGGAATTGTCATCCGTTTTCGGTATACAAAGCATTCCAAGCCTTCTGTTCATACCGCTTGATGGCCAGCCGCAGATGGCTATGGGAGCCCTGCCGAAAGAATCCTTCAGACGTGCCATACAGGAAGTTCTTAAAATCAAGGCTGCCACGGAGGATACCGCTTCCAAAAACTGAATATCAGGCTTGCCGCCTGGCAAACCGTTCGGCGCAAACTTCTTCTAAAGCATTGCTTTTTATATGACGGTGCATTCCGTTGATATTATCATTTATTTATTATTAACTTTAAAGTCCGGTCCCGTACCCTCAGGACCCCATGTTTATTTTCATATATAACTTATTTTTATTTATATGGACATCAACGGAAGGCTTTATACACGGTTTCTTGAAAGGGTCAGGAAATACGAAGAACAACAAGGTGAGGATACTATCGAGAAACAGCACGCCAAAGGAAAGCTGACGGCAAGGGAACGGATTAACATGTTGTTTGACCAGGACAGCTTTGATGAAATCGACGCATACTCTTTGCCTGCCCAGACTTCCGGTGATTTCGGCAAAAAAGTCACGGCTTTCGGGGACGGGGTCATAACCGGATATGGGAAGATTCATGGGAGGCTGGCTTTTGCCTACGCACAGGATTTTACGATTCTCGGAGGATCACTTGGATCGGTGCATGCCGCCAAGATCGCCAAGATACAGGACATGGCACTTAAAATGGGTGTTCCGCTGATCGGACTGATCGATTCCGGGGGTGCGCGTATTCAGGAAGGTGTCGCCAGCCTTGCCGGATATGCCGCCATATTCAACCGCAATGTAAAGTCTTCCGGGGTAATACCTCAGATATCGGTGATTATGGGACCTGCCGCAGGAGGAGCCGTCTATTCCCCTGCCATCACCGATTTCGTTTTCATGACAAACAAGACAAGCTACATGTTTGTGACCGGACCCAACGTTGTGAAGGAAGTGCTCAATGAGGACGTATCCTTTGAAGATCTCGGAGGTGCCCTTGTTCACATGAAAAAAAGCGGTGTTGCGCATTTTCTTTATGAAGATGAAGAAAATACAATCCGCGGTGTGCAGAAACTCCTGTCCTATCTTCCTTCAAACAACCTCGAAAATCCACCGTATATTGAATACTGTGACTCCGACCTAAGGGTAGATGAGCGCCTGCGAGAAATTATCCCGGATGACCCAAACAAGCCATACGATATCAAGGAAATCATCAATCTAATCGTTGACAGGAAAAGCTTCTTTGAAGTTTCCAGCCTTTTTGCACAGAATATTGTAATCGGATTCGCCAGACTTAAAGGTAAAACAATAGGCATACTTGCCAACCAGCCCAAAGTGCTGGCAGGCACACTTGATATTGACTCATCAGTCAAAGGGGCAAGATTCATAAGGTTTTGTGATGCCTTCAACATTCCCATTCTGACCCTTGAAGATGTGCCTGGTTTTCTTCCGGGGGTAGACCAGGAACATGACGGCATCATACGGCACGGGGCAAAGCTGCTTTATGCCTACGCCGACGCCACCGTTCCAAAGATTACGGTTATCCTGCGAAAATCTTACGGGGGTGCTTATTGTGTGATGAACAGCAAAAACCTTGGAGGAGATTTTAACTTCGCCTGGCCAACGGCCGAAATAGCCGTTATGGGTCCCGAAGGAGCCGTATCCATCCTGTTCCGCAAGGAGCTTCTTGAGTCAGACGATCCTGCCAGACTTAAAAAAGAACTCACTGTAAAATACCGTGAAGAGATTGCCAACCCATACGTGGCAGATGACAAGGGCTATATTGATGAGGTAATCGACCCTGCCATCACCCGTAAGAAGCTCATCAATGCCTTTGAAGCGCTTGAGAACAAACATGCGAATGTGCCATCACGTAAACACGGCAACATCCCTCTTTAGAGAACCTGACCTGCAGGTCCTTCCTCCTGAATAAGCCTTCTTGCATTTTTAACAACTTCATGTATATTTGCAGTCTGTTTTAACATGATACGTTCATTCATTAACCATGTCAAATGCCTGACACAACTTAGCCCGGTGATCTCACGAGCGAAGCGGGTAAGGTAACGAAGCGTTCTCATGAACGAAGTGAATAATCCGGTATGATTATTCAGGTGCTCCATTCGTTATTGAACCAGCTTATAATTAATAATTTAATGATAAAATAAACGTATGAACCCTCCATGTTTTGAAAACACAAACAAGCATGAAAATAATTTTTAAACATGGAGGTTCCATGTGACCTTAAAAATTTAAATTATTT
>JAXDCR010000280.1:0-5817 GCA_034677845.1 Bacteroidales bacterium
CTGAAACATCCTATGACAGGTCACTGCAAATGTTTTTACTGCATCGGGCTTTCAAGGGGGCGTCTTTGCTTATGCCGCATATTTCATAACCCGTTGCGCTATATTACGTATAACCCCGTTGGATGCACAGCTGATTGATAGTTAAAGTCAAGTCAGGAGCTGCCTGAGGCTTAAATATATCTGTTGATGGCCGATTTAAAAGGGGGAAATAATAAAAACGGTTTGCCTGATTGGCAGGACAAAGTGCTGCTTGTCGTCGAGGACGAGGATCACAATTTCACATATATTTACGAAATCCTGAAGAAGACAAAAATAAAGATCCTAAGAGCGGAAACCGGGATGGAGGCTATGCGCTTGTTCAGGGAGAACAAGGTGAATATGATATTAATGGACATCAAGCTTCCGGAAATGGACGGTTATGAAGCCACCAGGGAGATCAAGACGATAGACCCCGGGATACCTGTGGTTGCACAGACCGCCTATGCCATGATGCATGAGCGTGAGAAATGCAGACAGGCAGGCTGTGATGACTACATTTCAAAACCCTTCGAGCCTTCAAGGCTCCTTGAGATTATCCTGAAATACATCCGGTGATGGCATTACAAATGACTTTTTGTGATGCCGATCTGCTTTTCCTTGATTTTGTCACCCAGCGGTTCAACATGGATTGAAACGTCAAAGACGTTTTCAACATGCTCCTTTATTGAGTTTTCAACACTGTGTGCCAACTCATGGGCCTCGTTCAGTGTCAGGCCGCCATCGACCTCCAGGTCAATGTTGATCATCACCTTATGCCCGATGTTCCTTGCTCGGACCCGGTGCGGGTGGTGAACGCCCTCGACCGCATGAATGGCTTTGAAGATTTTGTCATAGATTGAGCAATCCTGCGTTCCGTCCATCAGCTCCCGGTTTGTCTGAAGGAAGATCAGCACAGCGGTTTTGATGATCCAAATGCTTACCAGGAAGGCGGCGATGGTATCCAGGACAGGAAGTCTGAAGACATAAATGAATATTAATCCCGCCAGCACAGAAACAGAGATAAGCACATCGTTCTGCATGTTCTTGCCGTTGGCGATAAGCATGGCGCTTTGTGTTTTTTTACCTATTCTGAACTGGTAGTATGAAAGGAACATCTTTCCCAGGATGGACACTCCGGTTATAACAAGGGCCAGTTTGCCTGGTATTTCGGTCACGATACCCGAAATAAGTTTTTTAACAGTGGTGATCATCAACTGGGCACCTGCAAAAAAAATGATGAAAGCCAGGATATTGGTTGATATTGTTTCAGCTTTTTCATATCCGTAGGGATAATTCTTATCCGGGGGTCTTGTCAGGATCCGGGCGGTAACAAGGGTCAGGATGGAGATTATGATGTCGCTGAACGAATCAAGTCCGTCTGCCACGACGGCCAGGCTTCCGGATATGAATCCGGCCCCGATCTTCAGCAGCGAAAGAATGCCGTTTCCCAGAATGCTTATCCAGGATGCCCGCTGGATTTGCTGTTCCCTTGTCAAGGTATAATGACAGATTTGAATGAGTGCATAAAAGTATAAAAAAGCGTTGAGATGCTTATTATAAATCATTCTTATTGAAAGAATGATTGTGATGCTGATGACCAGTCAGAACGCAGAATAGAACGGCTTGCAGCTTATTCTGACCTGTCGTATTGCAGTGAAATAACCGGTATATGGACAGGGTGACAGGGAATTGCAGTGGGAAAGGCATCATGCATTCAGACATCAGGCAAGCAGCACCAGGCTGATGCCCATGACGGCAAGGCCACCTATGAATCCGTAAATCGAATAATGTGCCCTTCCGTATTCGCGGGCAGCCGGCAGCAGCTCATCGACGGATATAAAGACCATGATGCCCGCCACTGCGGCGAACAGAATGCCGTACAGGATGTCATTCATGAAAGGCAGCAATATCAGCAATCCGATTAAAGCTCCGACGGGTTCTGCCAGTCCCGATAAAAACGACAGCCGGAACGCCTTTTTCCTGTTGCGGGTGGCATAATATATAGGAACAGCTACGGCAATGCCTTCCGGAATGTTGTGTATGGCAATGGCAACTGCAATGGCGATGCCAAGGCCGGGATCATTCAGGGCAGCCACAAAGGTGGCAATCCCTTCCGGAAAATTGTGGACTGCGATGGCCATGGCGGAAAGCATCCCCATCCTCATCAGCCGTTTCTTTCTGATCACCTCCGAAGGCTGGTCCATCTCCTCCACACGCCTCATCTCATGCGGATTTTCAACCTCGGGAACAAAAAAGTCTATGAGGGCAATGAACAGGATGCCGCCGAAAAAAGCAGCCAGCGTCACCCAGTATCCCGGTTTATCCCCCAGAACGGCCATAAGTTTCATCCTGGCATCGAAAAATATTTCGATCAGTGAGACATAAATCATCACCCCGGCTGAAAATCCCAGCGAAATGGAAAGGAACTTTGTGTTTGTGGTATGGGAAAGCAGTGACAATGCACTGCCGATGCCTGTCGAAAGTCCCGCCAGCAGCGTCAGTCCGAATGCAAAAGCAAAAGCGGAAATATCGCCCATTGTCAGTCGTTCATATTTCCGATCTTATAAAGAGTCTTTTCGTCAAGGACCTTGATTTTCCGTCCATGAAGCTCAATCAATCCGTCCTGCCTGAATTCCGACAGCAGGCGAATGACGGATTCCGTTGCCGTTCCCACAATATTGGCAAGTTCTTCACGGGTGAGGCTGATCTGGAGATATTTATCATGGTCCAGGTCGAATTCCTTGCGCAGGTGTATGATGACTTCCGCCAGCCTTTCCCTCACGGTCTTCTGGGCAATGGCCGTAATGGAGTCGTTGGCTTCACCCAGCTCCTTGCAGGCGATCTGCAGCAGTTCAAGGGCAAAGTTACCGTTGCTCTTTACGAAGTCAAGCACGATCTCACCATGCACAAAGGTAATATGGGCATCTTCCAGCACCTTTGCTGTCGTGCAGGCACGTTCACGGGTGATGGTCGACCTGAAACCCATGATATCCCCTTTTTTGGCAAAACGGATGATCTGTTCCTTACCGTCAACGCCGGTTTTAAAGATCTTGATAATCCCCCCGCGCACACAATAAAAACCATTGATGCGGCTTCCTTCGGAATAAATGACGGCGCCTCTTTTATAGAAGTCGGGTTCCTGATCATACGGGATCTTGGCCAGCTCATCGGCAGTGAGATGCCTGAAAATGGAAGTGTTATCGGTAAACCCTTCCTTTGTCTGCAATATGGGCTTTTTCATCTTTCCGTGGATATCAGTTCAAATATTCCTAAATTTGTATTTAAAGGTAAAAAAAATTTACGTGAACCGCGTATGTCATGGCTGTTTCATTGTTCCGGGATTTCCTGGGCGTTTCAACGATGTCCGGTCACCCCGGAAGAAATGGCGGATATTATGAACACCCTTAGACAGGACGCGGATACATGATGCATGCATGGCATTGCCTGATTAAATAAAATGAATATGAAGCAGACCGTTGATGTGAAGTGGCTTGACGGGATGGCTTTCGAGGCAGAGGTCGACGGCCACCGTATTGCCCTGGACGCTTCGCCGGAAACAGGCAGCAGGAACTCAGGTCCCCGTCCCAAGCCACTGATGATGGTTGCTTTGGCCGGTTGCACCGGGATGGATGTGATATCCATACTTAAAAAAATGAAAGTGGAACCCCAATCCTTCATTGTCAGGGTGGAAGGTGAATCTGCAGAGGAACACCCCAAACAGTACACATCCATGCACCTGATTTATGAGTTCAGAGGTGAAGGCCTGCAGGTGGACAAGCTTCAGCGGGCCATTGAGCTGTCTCAGGAAAAATACTGCGGTGTATCCGCCACCCTTAAAAAAGCATTGGATATTACGTACGAAATAAGGATCGTGTGATGAAAAACACGGATTAAAAGTGGTTATCGGGGATCCGGATTCGATAGCCGGATTGGATAAAAATCCCGCGTCAACGAATCAGTTAGGTAAAATTTGGTACATGGACATCGGCAGCTACCTGAATGGTTTTATTGGCATCATATACCCACGGCCCTGCGCGGCTTGCGGCAACATTCTTTACCGTCAGGAAAAGGTACTATGCATCAGATGCGTCCTTGATCTTCCAAAAACCGGTTTCCACGCTGATCCTGACAACGAGGTAGCGCAGATCTTCTGGGGACGCGTCAGGGTCGAGCATGCGACTTCCTATATGTATTTTTACGACCAAAGCCGTTACCGGCGCATTTTGCACGAGATCAAGTACAAAGGCTGGCAGCAGCTGGGCATTGAGATGGGAAGGATGTTCGGGGAGGAACTCCTGCCCACTCCCTTTGGGCAGGTGGATCTCATTCATCCGGTTCCGCTTCACCCGGCAAAACAAAAAGCGAGAGGCTTCAACCAGAGTGAGCTTATTGCGGAAGGTATGGCCGAGATACTCCAAAAACCTGTTGAGACATCATTAATCAGCAGGATAAGTGACAGCGGCACACAGACACATAAGACACGTTATGAAAGATGGCAGAATGTAGAAGGCATTTTCAGGGTTGTAAAAGAGGACATGCTCAGGGACAGGCATGTGCTGCTGGTGGATGATGTGATCACAACAGGTGCCACGCTGGAAGCCTGTGCCTCTGCCGTGCTGCTTATCGAAGGCACAAGGGTCAGCATTGCCACGCTTGCCTATGTTAAACGGTATCTTTAAACATGGCGCGAATTCCTTTTTTCTTAGGTTCATAATAAATAAATTTGCCGGCAGAAAATAATTCTGCTGGTGAGGAGTTAGTTTGTATGCAAGGCTTTGCCGGCATCGCATGCAAGCGCAACAATACATTAAGCAAAGTGTTTTGGGAATAAAAAGATTCTTTTACCTGGCGGCAGTAGCCGGCGGACTTTCACTGGCAGCCGGATGCAGTGTGGAAAAAAATACCGCTGTTTCAAGGGCTTACCATAATATCACCTCCAGATGGAATATCTATTTCAACGGTAACGAAAGTTTTGAAAAAGGCCGTACCAGGATTGAAGAAAGCGCAGAAAATGATTTTTCAGACATACTTCCGGTGTTTTTGTACGGTAATCCGAATACGGCATCCCTGGCCACTGCGGACATGGACAGGGCCATCAGCAAGAGCGCAAAGCTCATATCACTGCATTCAATTACTGCAAAGCCCGAAGTGAAGGGAAACAAGGAACTGACACCCGCCCAAAGAGAATTTTACAACCGGAAGGAATACAATATGTATATTGATGATGCCTACCTGTTGATGGGGAAGGCTCATTTTTACAAAATGGACTATGACCAGGCTGCCATGGTTTTCAGGCAGGTCGTCAACGATTTCGCGAATCAGGAAGAATCCTACGAATCACAAATATGGCTGGCCAGGATAGACAATGAGACCGGCCAGTACAGGAATTCACAGGCCACAACAAGCCAGTTTGAAAACAATGCTGAGTTTCCGCGTAAGCTGAACGCTGAGCTATACGCCACCATGGCAGACTGTTACCTGAAGCAGAACGATTACCTGATGGGGATCACCTACCTTGAGAAGGCACTGGGTCAGGAACGCAACAGGCAAACGAGGACACGGTATATGTATATACTGGGACAGCTGTACGAGAAGACAGGAAACCTGGAGCGGTCCTCAGATTATTACAGCCAGGTCATCCGTATGAACCCTGAATACGACATGACATTCCATGCATATATAAACAGGGCTCTTGTTTACCGGGAGGGGAGCGGCGATGCAGGTGACATTGAGGATGAACTGAAGAGCATGCTGCGCGATGATAAAAACAATGAGTACAGGGACCAGATATACTATGCT
>JAXDCR010000281.1:0-4580 GCA_034677845.1 Bacteroidales bacterium
CATTTACGGCAACTCCCTCGAGGTGAAAGCAAAGGTTTCGGCCCTTCAGGACATACCCACGGGGGAGATCACGGTGCACCTTGCGGTCACTGAACGGGAAATCACCGGAGTCAAAGGCAGCAACGGGGAGGAGCTTTTCAGGAGCGTTGTCAAAACCCTGCTTCCCGATGCCGGCGGAACCAGCTTTTACAAGTCCTGGGTTAAAGGTGAATACCAGTATGTGGGGCACAGCTGGGATATGCAGCATGTGTATGAGATGGATGAGCTTCGGATTGTGGCATTCGTTCAGGACGAGCTGACAAAGGAAGTGTACCAGACTGCCATCGGTACCGTGACAGTCATTACCGGTATTGAAAGTCAGGAGTATGAAAAGGACCTATATGGATCCAGGCTGAAGATATATCCCAATCCAGCTTCATCAAAGGTCACCCTAAGTTTCAGTGAAGTTATGGATAAGGATGTCATCCTCGAGATTTACAATAATCTGGGTGCCCTGATCCAGAAAAAAAATGTGGCAGCAGGAAATGGTGAAGTTGAACTTGAGGTCGGGGAATTTCCGCAGGGGATTTATATGCTCAGGCTTTCAGGCTCAAATCAGGTTCTTGGATACGGAAAATTAAGCATTTCAAGGTAGGTCTGTCGACACATACTTCCCCTGATATGAAAGAAACCAGGATAATTGCAGCTCTTAAAACAATCATCCGTTAAATTATTTTTTTTAATTTTTTTGTCATAACTTAATATGTTTTTTCAGCTTGCGTAGGGCACCACCATTTGATGGTGCAGCCATACGGTTATCGTTTTTTCTTATACATCCAAGACTGCAGACAATTTCAGGTTGAATACTGTTTAACCATCATGTCATGAAAACGGGCCATTCTATTTCAGGCACCTTCTTTTCACTCCTCCTGCTTTTTTTCCCGCATGCAGGATTCTTTGTATCCGGCAGTGAAGTGCCGTCTGTCATTGTTCCATCGGATACCTTAAGTATATCTGAAGACAGCAGCCTGTTTTTTTCTTCAGCCGGCAGTTCCCGGATTAGCATAATCGATCCGGATGACACTCCCGTGACCATCACCCTCCATGTAGCCAGAGGAACCATGACTCTTCACGGGGTAACGGGACTCGAGTTCACGACTGGCGACGGGGTGAATGATACAATAATGATCTTTGAAGGTTCGCTGGCTCACATAAATGCCGCTTTTGACAGTTCAACCTTTTCACCACCTTCAAACGCCTGGGGCAAAGCATCTGTATTCATCACCGCCGATGACAGTATTGACGGACCCGGCAGGGATACTGTCAATATTCTCATCAATGCCCTGAATGACCCTCCCCTTCTGAGCAACATTGAAACCTCAGTTCTTTCATATGTGACAGGGAGTGGCAAGGCCCTGATCACCACGACCCTTACCCTTTCAGATGCTGATACCGACAGCATGTTTTCAGCTACTGTTGGAATTGCAGCCGGGTATCATTCCACAGAGGATCAGCTGTCCTTCACCCCTGCCGGAAGCATAACGGGTAATTTTAACTCGGGAATACTAAGTCTGAGCGGGACTGAAAGCCTGGCTGATTACCAGGCGGTTTTACGCAGTGTTCAATATGAAAACACCAATACTACAAATCCTTCATCTGATCAGCGAAGCATCGAATTTATCCTTAACGATGGCGTGGCGAACAGCAACACTGTATTTCGAAATATTTCAATAATTCCTGCCAACAATCCCCCTACCAATGTCAGTATATCCTCCAGTTCAATTGCTGAAAACAGTATGGCCGGTACAATCATCGGCACCTTTTCCACCACCGACCCCGATGCCGGCGACACATTCACTTACTCCCTTGTCAGCGGAAGTGGAGATTCAGACAACGGCAGCTTCAACATTCTGGACAACCAGCTAAGAAACAGCATCGTTTGCGACTTCGAGACCAAATCATCCTATTCCGTCCGGGTTAGGTCAACGGATGCAGGTGGCGCTTACTGCGAAAAAGCCTTTACAATCACAGTCACCAATGTCAATGAAAGTCCCGCCGACATCTCCCTTTCCAACACTACCATTGCCGAAAACAGTCCCGTCAACTCCGTTGTCGGCACTTTATCCACCTCCGACCCCGATGCCGGCGACACATTCACCTACAGTCTCGTGTCCGGCACCGGAAGCACAGATAATGCCAGTTTTAGCATATCGGGCAACTCACTGCGCACCAACGCTGTATTCAATTATGAAACAAAGTCAACATACTCCGTCCGCATACGCTCTACCGATGCGTCAGGAACTGCCTTTACTGAAAAAGCCTTTGCAATCACGGTGACCAATGCCAATGAAAGTCCCACAGACATCTCCCTTTCCAACAGCACCCAGGCTGAAAACACTGCCGTTAACACAACCATCGGCACCCTGTCAACCGCTGACCCCGATGCCGGCGACACATTCACTTACACCCTTGTGGCCGGGGAAGGCAGCACCGACAACGCAAGCTTCAACATATCAGGCAACCTGTTAAGAAATACCATCGTCTTCAACTTTGAAACCAGGTCATCCTTTTCAATCCGCGTGAGATCAACCGATATCGGAGGAGCTTATTTCGAAAAAACCTTCACCATAACAATCACCAATGTCAATGAAAGTCCCGCCGACATCTCCCTTTCCAACACTACCATTGCCGAAAACAGTCCCGTCAACTCCGTTGTCGGCACTTTATCCACCTCCGACCCCGATGCCGGCGACAGCTTCACTTATGCGCTCGTCAACGGGACCGGCGATAGTGATAACGGAAGGTTCAATATTTCAGGCAGCTCCTTGCGCACCAGTGCCATATTTGACTATGAAACCAGACAATCCTATTCGGTCAGGGTCAGAACCCGCGACGCGGCAGGACTGACTTTCGAAAAAGCCTTAACAATCACCGTGACCAATGTTAATGAAAGCCCCACCGACATCTCCCTTTCCAACAGCACAATCGCAGAAAACAGCGAAGTCAACACAGTGATAGGGAATCTGAGCACCAGTGACAGCGATACCCAGGACAATCATACATACAGCCTTGTAACCGGTACCGGAAGCAATGATAATTCCAGTTTTAACATATCTTCCGCCATGCTTCGTTCATCCACCTCATTTGACTTTGAGACCAAATCATCTTACAGCGTGCGGATAAGGACAACTGATGCGGCAGGAAGCATGTTCGAAAAAGTCTTTACGATACTGATCTCAAATGTCAATGAGAAACCTGTCATCAGAAACCTTGAAAACGAACCCGTTATTTACACTCAGGGTACAGGTGAGGTAAAGCTGACAGAAACAATCAGTATTTCAGATGTGGACAGAAATGCGACTTTCAGTTCCGCCATTGTAAAAATTACTCCTTCAGATGCCAGCACCCTGACAGAAGATCGTCTAAGGTACCATCCAACAAGTGATATAACCGGCAGGTATGAAGTGTCAACTGGTATCCTGAGCCTGTCCGGAAACAACAGGAGTGCCGATCAGTTTCAGGATGCACTCAGAAATGTTTATTACGAAAACATTAATGTAATTAATCCCTCTCCGGTGACACGATCCATAATTTTCACCGTTAATGACGGTGCACTGGAAAGTGATCCGGTTTCCAGGAGTGTTTCAATCAATGCCTCACCCGTTCTTGAAGGAATCGAAACCAACCCCATTGTATATTGCAGGAATTCCGGAGCGGTTGTCATTACGTCAACAACCAGAGTCAGTGATACCGACGATAAGAGACTTAATTCTGCCATTATATGGATATTCTCTGGATACCAGCAGGGACAGGATACGCTGTCTTTTACACCACAGGATGGAATAAAAGGAACCTTTAATACCTCGACGGGCATACTGACTCTGACCGGAAATGCCTTGCTTGCCAGTTACCAGGCAGTTCTTCGAAGTGTCCGGTACGCCAATACCAATAAGGTTAACCCGGTTGCCGGATCCCGCTTAATTTCCTTTTCAGTCAATGATGGCAAAGGCAACAGCAACACCATCAGCAGAATTATCAATGTTTCTCTTCCCAATGCCACACTCAGCCTGTCAGGTCCCTCACCAGTCTGTGAATACACTTCCACCGAAATCCGTGTCGACCTGAAGGGAGAAAAACCCTGGAAGTTCAGTTACAATGTAGACGGAGGTGAAACTGTTGAGGTACTTAACGTGGTTAGCAGTCCCAAGATATTGTCTGTCAGCAAAAAGGGGACTTACAGACTACTTCAGGTGACTGACAACAACAATTGTACAGGCACGGTAAGCGGAACTGCAACCGTTAACATCATCAATGCGCCTGATGTGGAGATAAAGGGACTGGCACCGGCATATAACCTCACCGCCATGAGGATTCCTGTTTTCGGAAGCCCCTCTAACGGAACTTTTAATCCACAGCCGTACTTGATACCTTCCAATGATACAACCTACTTCTTTCCCTTTGTGGCAGGGATTGGAACGCACTTTATCATATACAGCAGCCGCGATCCGTATACCTACTGCACGGGATATGACACCGCAGTTGTAAGGGTCCTTGTAGCCAGCGGTGACATAGTTTTCCCCGACAACCGGCAGTATTACTGC
>JAXDCR010000282.1:0-10027 GCA_034677845.1 Bacteroidales bacterium
CATACGTTTATTTTATCATTAAATTATTAATTATAAGCTAGTTCAATAACGTATGCAGCACCCAAATAAACATTATTGGTTACTCGCTTCGCTCGTGAGATCGCTTCGCTGAGTTGTGTCAAGCATCTGACATGGGTGGTTCATGCTGATGGTTTTAAATGCTGTACATCGTTATCTCGGGTTGAGCATGCCATATCCCTGTTCGCCATGATAGGTATGGTCAAGTCCTTCCATCTCGGCTTCCGTTGAAGCTCTGAAACCTACCGTCCGATTCACGAATAAAATTATCAGATAGGTAAGCAGAGCCGCGTAGGCAATGGCAACGATCACGGCCACGCCTTGTACCCCGAGTTGGTGCCATGTCGTCCAAGTTCCGCCTGCTGCTGCAGATGCATTGTCCATCCAGCTTTTTCTAATAAAAAAAACAAGCAACAGGGAACCCACAATTCCGCCCACGCCATGGATGCCAAATGCATCCAGGCTGTCATCGTATCCGAGTTTGCCTTTCACGGTAATTGCTGAATAACAGACAATAGCGGCTGTTATTCCCAACGCCATGGCACCGGAAGGTTTGACGACACCCGCTGCCGGTGTCACTGCCACAAGTCCCGCCAGTATTCCGCTGGCAAAACCCAGGGCCGATGATTTGCCATGCTGGATGATTTCGACTATTATCCATGTCAGGGCGCCTGCAGCTGCCGCCACCTGGGTGGCTGTTAAAGCCTGTGCGGTCAGCAGTCCGCTGTTGATGCTGCTTCCGGCATTGAACCCAAACCATCCCACCCATAAAAGTCCCGCACCGATCATTGTCATCACCAGGTTGCTTGGCGCCACGTTTGTCTTTGGATAACCCCTTCTTGCACCAAGGTAAAGTGCAGCAATCAGTCCGCTCACGCCCGAAGCAATGTGCACAACGGTGCCCCCGGCAAAGTCAATGGCTCCGGCTGGTCCCATATTGAACAGAAATCCGTCCGGTGCCCATACCCAATGGCACAGCGGATTATACACAAGCAATCCCCAGATGGAGATAAACATTAAATACCCCTTGAACGAAATTCTTTCAGCAAAGGCTCCTGCTATCAAGGCCGGTGTGATGATAGCAAATTTACCCTGAAACATGGAAAACACATATTCAGGAATACCGGCACCGGTAATGCTTTCATCAATGCCTTTCAGCAATACATAATCGTTGTTCCAGCCGAACCAGCCTCCCAACACACTGTGTCCGAAACTCATGGAATAACCGACAAGCACCCACAGAACGGCCATGACACCCATGGCAACAAAACTGTGCATCATGGTTCCAAGTACATTCTTTGTCCTCACCAGTCCCCCGTAGAACATGGCTAGTCCCGGCACCATTAACAGAACCAGTGCTGTGGAGGTGAGCATCCATGCAGTGATACCCGTATCCAGGTGGGTACCTTCAGCACCCAACGCATGACCCGTGGTGAACACCGTCAGGAACAGCAATGCGAATGCTGCTGTTTTAATCTTGCTTCTTTTCCTGTGCATATGATTAAGTATTTGTGATGGGACAAAAATATATAAAAATATGGGTTATAATAAATTTTTATATAAATATTTTTATTATACCCCATTTTTTATAGGGTTATAATATAATTATAAACTATATTTTTTATACATACCTTATATTATATATGGGTATAATATTTCTATTTCATTTTATAAGGTCGTCCGGTTAATCTTCCTGAGCCGTAAGGGACAAGCCCTGGATGTCATATAATATCAGCCTGATTTTTCGTACATTTAGAGAGGATTGCGTAAAGCTCATCGCCTTCCCTGCCGATGAAAAACAGATTGATCCGGATCCTTGCCCTGCTGATTGTCTTTGATCCATGCCAGGGCCAGTTCCCCGACACTTCTTCCGAACCTGACATCAATCAGTGGTCGGGCAGGTGGTTCTGCATTGCTTCATACCCTTCACGTCGAAGCAGGGACTGCCGTTGTTCAACCACCGAAATCAGGATGATTCCGCTTGAGAATGGCTTTTCAGTCATTAACCGCTGCTCGAGATACAAGAATCAGGTATTCCGTCTGACTTCCAGTACAGGAAAGGCAAAGCCGGTCAAGGGGTACGGAAACACCAGGTTCAGGGTCAGGTACTTCTGGCCGTGCCATGTGGAATACCAGATAACGGGCCATGCCGCGGATTATTCATGGGCACTTGTCGGACAAACCGAAAAAAAATATGTTTGGGTATTCAGCCGTACCTCCTATGTGACATCAGACACTTACGATATAATTCTCCGTGTGATTGCTGATCAGGGATATGACACTGAAAGTCTCGTTATGACACCTCAGAATTGCGACAATCCCTGAACCGGCCGCTCAGTTCTTCAACAAGTCATTCCCCTTCCCGTTGAATCAGGTTTCCCCAACATTTTTACCTGATATTTTTAGTGTCCGTTCCAAAAAAAAACTATCTTTCAGCCTTGAAACAAAATTTTTAAATTATGCTACACTATAAAGAATTGGGATTAGTTAACTCACGTGAATTGTTCAGGAATGCATTCAAAGGAGGCTATGCCATACCTGCCTTCAACTTCAATAACCTCGAACAGCTTCAGGCCATCATCAGTGCCTGTGTGGAGACCAAATCTCCGGTCATCCTTCAGGTTTCAAAAGGGGCCCGAAAATATGCCAACCAGACTTTGCTGCAATATCTGGCCAAGGGAGCCGTTGAGTATGCCAGAGAGCTTGGCTATCCGATACCCATAGTTCTGCATCTGGACCACGGCGATTCTTTTGAGACATGCAAATCATGCATCGAAAGCGGCTTTTCATCCGTCATGATAGACGGATCTCATCTGCCGTACAACGAAAACATAAAAGTGACCAAACAGGTGGTGGATCTCGCCCACCAGTACGACGTCACCGTTGAAGGTGAACTGGGTGTCCTGGCCGGCATAGAGGATGAGGTGAAGGCTGAACACTCTTCCTATACAAAGCCCGAGGAAGTTGAGGATTTTGTCGGAAAGACCGGTGTGGATTCGCTTGCCATTTCAATCGGCACTTCCCACGGAGCATTCAAATTTAAGGTGAAACCGGGTGAACTGCCTCCTCCCCTGAGGTTCGACATCCTTGAAGAGGTTGAAAAAAGGATACCTGGTTTCCCCATAGTGCTTCATGGCGCTTCCTCTGTTCCCCAGGACATTGTCGATGAAATAAACAAATATGGCGGGAAGATGGAAAACACGGCTGGGGTTTCGGAGGATCAGTTGCGTCGGGCAGCCAGGTCAGCTGTTTGTAAAATAAACATTGACAGTGACGGAAGGCTTGCCATGACTGCCGCCATCAGGAAAGTGTTTGCCGAAAAACCCGGAGAATTTGATCCCAGGAATTACCTCGGACCGGGGAGAGACAAGCTAAAGGAACTTTATAAACATAAGATAATCAATGTGCTGGGCAGTGCCGGCAAGGCATGAACAGTGATCGTCCCAAAAGGCAGCTTTAGCGGCATGCGATGTATTCCTCCCCGGAAGGCAGCCTGTCTTTACAGCTCTGTAACGGGGAGCTACTGAATTTAGCCCCGTGCATTTCTTTTGGGACGGCTTTTTTGGCAGGCTGGCTGAATCCTTCCGGTCGTTGAATATTCACAGGAATGCACTAATTTTAGCCTGATTTTTCCTCCAGGCCTTTAGGGACATATGAAGGGAACCAAACGCAAGCCTCTTGTATTTTTTGTTCTGGCAGGGTTATCCATGTCACTCAGCGGGCAGTTTTACAACGGCCATCAGATGAGTTTTGGCAAGAACCGTGTCCAGTACAATGAATTTGTGTGGTCGTACAACCGGTATGACGATTTTGACGTGTACTTCAACGAGGATGGAAAAAACCTGGCCGAGTACACGGCCGGTTTTGCGGAGCAGGCCATTCCAAAGGTCGAGGACTTCTTTGGTTACAAACTGAATAAGCGGATCATATTTGTCGTATACAACCGCCTGTCTGACTTCAGGCAAAGCAACATTGGACTGGTGACGGGACAGGATGAGTATAACACGGGCGGAACCACGACGATTTCACAAAACAAATCATTTCTTTATTTTGAAGGCGATTTCAACCGCTATGATGATCAGATCACAGCTGCAGTGACAAGGATTATGATCCGTGAACTGATGTACGGAAGCGTATTGCTCGATAACATGACCAACACGACCCTGATAAGCATTCCCGAATGGTATGAGGAGGGACTTGTAGCGTATCTCTCAAGGGAGTGGGACATAGAAACCGAAAACCGGGTAAAGGACGGGATCACTAACGGTGATTTTGAGAAACTGAACCGTTTGACCGGTCAGGATGCGGTTTTTGCAGGCCATTCATTCTGGAAATATATAGCGGATACTTATGGCAGATCGGTGATTTCAAGCATCATCTACCTGACAAGCGTCAGCAAGTCGATAAAATCCGGCTTCCTCGAAGTTCTTGGCATGCCATTGAAAGATCTGACTGATGAATGGATTGGCTATTATATGGCACTTTTTTCGGAACAGGAAGTGCTGCAGCCAGTCCCTGATGAAAACAAACTGCTGAACCGGACCAGGCGGCAGGAGGTTTACCAGAGACCCAGGCTCAGTCCCTCCGGCAATGAACTTGTTTATGTCACCAACGAATCGGGACTTTATAAGATCTGGCTATTCGATATGAACTCAAGAAAGAAGAAACTGATTTTCAGGCATGAATACCGTCTTGAACAGATCACCGATTACAGTTATCCGGTGCTGGCCTGGCACCCCTCAGGGGAATACCTGGCCTGGCTCACTGAGGAAAAAGGCATGCTGAAGCTTTACTACTATAACCTTGGGGAAAAGGAATTCACCATCCGGAATTTTTTATATTTTGACAAAGTCCTGGACTTCTCATTTGCCGATGACGGCGCTTCGTTCGTATTCTCGGGAAGCCGCAACGGACAGACGGATGTGTATGTTTTTGACATAGCGTCAAGCACAAGCCTTCAAATTACAAACGACATTGCCAACGATTTTTCGCCGCGTTTCATCGATCATTCACGGCAAATCATTTTTTCCTCCGACCGCCTTTCCGACACACTCAGCGTTGCGGCAGGGCAGAAAGAAAGATCGCTTACAACCGATCTGTTCATATATGATTACGCGCGCCGGTCTGATGTTTTAATGCGGCTGAATGGCAATCCTTATAACAATGAGGAACAACCGCTTGAGATAAGCAAAAACAGATTTCTCCTGTTACAGGACGGGAATGGCATAATCAACCAGTACATATCTGAATTCGACAGTACGGTAAGTTATATAGATACTACGATACATTACAGGTATTTCGCAAAGACAAGACCCCTCACCTCTTATTCCCGCAGCACCCTTGAACAGGATTACAATAAGGCAGCTGGCAGGGTGGCTTCGATCATTTTCAACGATGGCAGGTACAACGTGTTAGGCCATTCTCTTGATGAGGGAACCCCGCCTGCAGTGGCCTCCGGCTTCATCACCTCAAGCCAGGTTTCGAGGATTAAAGTGCTGGCTGCTTCTGACAGCATGAGGTCTGTCAGAAAGGAACTTGTGCTGATTGACGATGTTATTGATAACCAGATTATAACTGAAGACGATACAATCACTCTTGGAAACAGTGACATTGACATCAATAATTATGTTTTCGAAATTGAAAAAATAAACACATATAACCGGCAGCTGATGACCAGAAATATTGCCATCAGCACAGACACAACGGAGAAGGAGAAACCCGGAATAATACTGTACCGTCCTGTATTTTACCAGAATTTTCTTGTGTCTCAGGTTGATTTTAATTTTCTGAATGCCTCCTACCAGGCTTTCACCGGAGGTGCTTTTTATTTTAACCCTGGTTTCAACGTGCTGTTCAAGGTGGGGGCCAATGATCTGTTTGAGAATCTCAAGATTACCGGAGGCATGCGTTTTTCCGCCGATTTTGATGCCAATGAATACCTTCTCAGTGCAGAGAACCTGAAAAGGAGGCTGGACAAGCAGCTGATTTTTCACCGCGAAGCTTTCATCAATTCAGGCAACGGCGAAGGCGGCACTTTTGAGGTTAAAACCCACTCGCACCAGTTGTCACTGGTGCTCAGATACCCCCTCAATCAGGTTAAAGCCTTCTCTGCCACTGCCTCTTTCAGAAATGACCGTACGGTTTACCTTTCAAACAACCCCAGCTACCTTAACGAGCCAAGCACCTACAGGAACTGGCTGGGAATTAAATTGGAATATATTTTTGACAACACCCGTTCCCTCGGCCTGAACCTATACAGCGGCATGCGCTATAAGATATTTGCCGAAGCGCAGGAACAGCTTTATAAGGACCTGTATGAGCTGTTTGTAATGGGACTGGATATCAGACACTATACGCGGATTCACAGGTCGCTCATCTGGGCCAACCGTTTTGCATGGAGCACATCCCTTGGCACCAGCAGGATCATTTATTACCTTGGCGGAGTAGACAACTGGATCAATATTAACCAGTCACGTACCCCAACTTTCATACCTTTCAACGAAATCCCGATCGATATAGAGCAGAATTATGCATTTCAGGCAGTTGGAACCAACATGCGCGGGTTTTCCCAAAATATACGAAACGGGAACAGTTTTTCGGTATTCAACAGTGAGATTCGTTTCCCGTTATTCAAGTACCTTGCCAACTATCCTCTCAGCAGAAGTTTTTTTGAGAATTTTCAACTGGTGGGATTCTTTGATGTGGGTTCTGCATGGACCGGACCTTCACCATGGTCAAGCAAAAACGCCTATGATAAGGAGGTTATCGAACAGGGCCCCATCACAATTACGGTGGACACCGATCGGGATCCCATTGTTGCGGGCTATGGTTTCGGAATACACACCCAGCTGCTTGGATATTTCATGCGTTTTGACTGGGCCTGGGGAATTGAAAACCGGCAGGTGCTTCCACGTGTTTTTTACTTTTCCGTCAGCCTTGATTTTTAAACCCATGACTGTAAATGAATTGATCTTACTGATCGGGATCGGCCTCTCTGCCGGCATAGTATCAGGAGTGCTTGGAGTGGGAGGCGCCATCATCATAGTGCCTGCCCTTGTATGGTTGTTCGGCATGACCCAGCACCAGGCGCAGGGAACAAGCCTGATGGTCTTGCTCTTTCCGGTGGGACTTCTGGCAGTTTGGAATTACCACAAACAGGGATATATCAATTTCCGCTTCGCTGTCATAATCATGCTTGCCTTCTTTGTCGGAGGTTATATTGGATCGCTGATCTCCGTTCATCTTCCGGAGAGAATCCTCAAAATTGCGTTTGGTATACTTCTTCTGTTTTTGGGAATCAGGATGATCACCGGAAAATGATTTTCATTACCTACAGGACCACCTCCTCGCCCATTGCATCGTAGATATGATACTCCAGGAAATCATAGGAGCTGATGGCGATGATTTTTATGCGTATTCTGAAACGAAGCTGCCATTTGAACCGCAGTGATATCAGCCCCTTTTTCATAAAAGCCGCAATATAAGGATGCACTTTGATGACAAGCAGTTTATGCTTTTGTTTCTCAAGGATGGAACCGATCTGGTCTTCTATTTTATCGACAAACAATATGCTGGGTGACACCTGACCCGTTCCATTACAGGTGGGACACTTTTCAATAATGCTAATGTTCATTTCAGGCCTGACACGCTGCCTTGTCACCTGCATCAGTCCAAATTTACTCAGCGGAAGTATGGTATGCTTTGCCCTGTCGGTTTCCATGGCTGCCTTCATCTTTTCGGCCAGTTTCTGCTTGTGCTCACCAGACTGCATATCGATGAAATCGATCACGATGATGCCTCCCATATCCCTGAGCCGCAATTGTCTGGCGATTTCATCGGCAGCAGCCAGGTTGGTTTCAAAAGCGTTGGACTCCTGGTTTGAAACTGACCTTGACCGGTTTCCGCTGTTTACATCAATGACATGAAGTGCTTCCGTATGTTCAATAATCAGATAAGCCCCGTTTTTAAAGGATACCGTTCTTCCGAATGAGGCCTTGATCTGTTTTTCGACGCCCATGTGCTCAAAAATGGGCACACTGCCCTTGTACAGTTTAACTATTTTTTCTTTTTCCGGTGCAATGGTGCTAATATATTCCTTGATGTCACGGAATATTACATCATCATTCACCGTAATGCTGTTAAAGGATGTGTTCAGCATGTCGCGCAAAATGGCAGAGGTGCGTTTCAGTTCCCCGAGGAAAAGGAAAGGGGGTTTGACTCCCCTTAGGTTTTCAAATGCCATCTCCCATTTGCGGACAAGGTTTTTCAATTCGGTATCCAGGTCCTTTACCTTTTTGTTTTCAGCAACGGTACGGACAATCACTCCGTATCCCGGAGGCTTGATGCTTTGCAGCAAAGTTTTCAGCCGGTTTCTTTCTTCAGCGGACTGGATCTTTTGCGACACTGAAACCTTTTCGTGGAAAGGCATCAGCACAAGGTTGCGCCCTGCGATGGATATTTCGGAAGTCAGCCGGGGACCTTTTGTTGAAATGGGTTCCTTGGTTATCTGAACAAGTACCATCTGCCCCTGGGTAAGAACATCCGAAATTGTACCGTCCTTGTCTATATCACGTTCACGTTTGAATTTCTGGAAGGCCGGCAGTTTACCCTTCCGGTTCAATGCGGCGTCGAGGTATTTTTGAAGGCTTCTGACCTGTGGACCCAGGTCAAGGTAATGAAGAAAGGCATCCTTTTCAAATCCCACATCCACAAAGGCTGCATTAAGCCCTGGCATGAGCTTTTTAACCTTGGCCAGATATATGTCACCGACAGCGAATTGGAGATTGCTTTTCTCCTTATTTAATTCAATTAACTTCTTATCCTCTAAAAGGGCTATGCTGACATCGCTCGATGAAGCATCAATTATAAGTTCTTTACTCACATTCTTCCCGATTTGAAGAAATGCCACGGAACAGTCTGAAGAAAAATCCCTTAGATAAATACAATAAACCTAAAGTATTGAATTACTTTAGGTTTATTATAAACATAACATGTAAGGTTAAAGATTATCTGCCCTTTTTCTTATGCCTGTTTTTACGCAAACGCTTTTTACGTTTATGCGTTGCCATCTTGTGCCTCTTGCGCTTCTTTCCACTCGGCATGTTCTATCGAATTATGATGAGAAATTTACTTAACGTTTGCCTTAACCTTGTTCACAAAAGATTTTGCGGGTTTGAAAGATGGAATGTTGTGGGCAGGAATAATCAAGGTGGTATTCTTCGAAATATTCCTGGCTGTTTTTTTTGCACGCTTTTTAATTATAAAGCTTCCAAATCCTCTTAAGTACACATTTTTGTTGGTTACCAGAGAATCTTTTATAGATTCCATGAAGGCTTCAACTGTTTTTTGAACAGTAATTTTTTCAACTCCTGTGCTCTTGGAGATTTCATTTACAATATCAGCTTTAGTCATTGTTAAAAATCTTTAATTATCAATTAATTACAAGTCTTTCGTAAATCTGAGATGCAAATATAAATCTTTTCCTTCGATAAATGAAATACTAATCAATTAATTTTGACATACTTTTTAAAAATCTTGGTTTGTTTTTTTATGGAAAGTATTTCCAACTTGCTGGTTGACTGGTACGACCGAAATAAAAGAAAGCTTCCATGGAGAACCAGCCCGTCGCCCTACCGCATCTGGCTGTCTGAGGTGATCCTTCAGCAAACCCGCGTCAGTCAGGGATTGGCATATTACAACAAGTTCGTCCGCCATTATCCCGACATCAACCACCTTGCTGCTGCAAGTGCCGATGACGTAATGAAACTATGGCAGGGTCTTGGCTATTACAGCCGTGCCCGCCATATGCATGAAACAGCCATCAGGATTGTCCGGGAGTATGGCGGCTGTTTTCCTGCCACATACAGAGAGCTGGTTCGCCTTAAGGGAATCGGTCCCTACACAGCTGCTGCAATTGCGTCGATCGCTTTCGGCGAACCTGTGCCGCTTGTTGACGGAAATGTCTCACGCGTCCTGTCACGGGTATTTGCGGACTCAACCCCTGTAAATT